>JBFMDH010000030.1 GCA_040754075.1 Acidobacteriota bacterium | reverse complement strand
TTCGGAAGCAAGGGGTCAGCCATCAAGCGTGTGGTTGAAGCCCAAGCTTTGGTCTGCGTAAACGGCGGGAGCAGACCGGGCAAGACCATCCCCATCAACAGAATGATGACAAGAAAGGCGAGTTTTTGGCGGCGCATTGCTTTACCTCCCTGGGAAAAGCTCAAGCTTGCAGTTCAACATCAACCACATCGTCTCTATTTTATTTCCCTGATTACTATCAGGATTAACTTAAATTATCCAAGCGTGTAAAGATATATCGCAATGGGGGGAGGGAGCTGTCAAGCGTTCTAAAAATTTTTAATAAAATTTGCGCTATCCGGCATTCAGATAAAACGGTTTTGTTTAGGGGATAATGAGCGGCAGAATTTTGTGGACACCTTCCTTCTTCAAATCATCGGTTCCTTTGATGAATAAAATTCAGTGCAATTTGGTCTACAGTTTCCCTGCCATCATTTTAAATTACTATCCGGTTGTCTTTGTCGCTCAAATACTTTTCCTGAACAGGTACGAGGCTTTGATGAAGAATGTCCGGTTTTGCAGGCGAAAACCGCGTTCCAGATGACCGGTAAACGGACTGAAGCCGTTGTAATTCATCGCGTCGTTGTAGCCGAAATAAAATGCGGTTCCGGGATTGGGCGTCC
Organism: Acidobacteriota bacterium; assembly: GCA_040754075.1. Lineage (NCBI taxonomy): Bacteria > Pseudomonadati > Acidobacteriota > Acidobacteriota bacterium. The sequence continues at coordinate 95,523 of JBFMDH010000030.1, read as the reverse complement.
AGCCGAATAAATATTGCCCGCGTACCTGCGATTCCAGAGTTGAATAATCCACAATCGCCCGCGCATAGAGGTATCGCGTGAACTGGTATTTTGCAAAAGTTGTGTAGATGTTGCTCACATAGACTGTGTGACTGGTGTCGTTGCGCTTCAGTGAACTGCGACTATATTCAAACTCGACTTCCAATGCCGCAGTCGGTTTATAGTTGAACGAAACTTCAGATGACCAGCCATTGGCTGCCCCGGGGTCGAGCGTCGCATTCGGGTCAAGCAAGGCGGCAGGGCTTACACGCGGGTAACGCGCCCCTGCGCCAAAATCGAAATCAAAGTCATTCCAGATTCGGTTAAATGAAAAGGTCGCTGTATATTTTTGCGATGGACTGGTGTAGTAATTAAAGAATAGTCCATTGCCGCTGGTCGAACGCTCCGGCGCGCCTAAAAATGCGCCCTCGCGTGTGACACTGCGTTTTGCGCCGAACTCTTCTTCAAACAAGCGACTGTAGAATTTGACGTAACTCACTTCAATATAATTTTGTTTGGTAAATGCCAGACTCAAATCCACACTGCTATCGGCGCTTTGCGAGCGCCCCTGTCCGTCGTAACTGATTGTCGCATTGTTAAACAGGCTCCACGAAACCAGCCTGGCTTTCGGGTCTGGGTCAGACCGATAACTCCAATTCACCCCGTTGGTATGCGTATCGGTGCGAAAAACAAAGCCGACATCGGCGCGATAATCGCGGGTGCGCCCGCTGCCATTGAGGTTATAACCGAAATGTCGTTCACTGTGATTGAAATTGAATTGATACCCAAGTCCATTGCCTGTGCGATAGACATTCGTGTCATTTTCAATGTCACGGAAAAAATTTCGTGAGGTGGCGCCAAGCGCCTGAAAACTGAAGGTCGTCTGCTTATCCAAACGAAAGCGCCCGTCAAAACCCGCGAGTTTATTATGTTTTTCAATGAAATCATAACTCGTCGCCAAAAATCCGAGGTTCGATTCCCTGCCGATGTCACGCTTTAAACGCGCCACCGCAATATACGCATTCTTGTCTAAAAAACGGCTAATCGTAGGCAATATATCGGGGTCGTTGCGCTCTTCATCGCTGTAATTGCCGGGCGCGTTATCCGAAGCAAGCAACAAACCGAAACTGGTGCGCCCTTCTTTACCGGAAATTTTAAATGCATAATCCGGGTCAACAATCGCCCGCGTATGCACGGCGCGAATCGGTGTGCTGAAAATGTCTATGCCTTCGAGAAAGAACGGACGTTTTTCGGCAAAGAAAATCGGAAAGCGTTGATTAGCGGTGACCACCGGCGCATCGGCTTCGACCTGCGCGAAATCGGGATTGATTGCTGCATCCAGGGTGATGTTAGGCGTTATGGAAAACTTCATGGTTAAGCCAATGTCCGAATTGACCGGAGAATTCACCAATCTGCCGGGGTCGGTAAGCGTCGGATTGTTCAGAATGGCTGAAAACGGCAGCGTCGGCACTCTGCGCCCATCAGAGACCAGCGTGATGCTTGGGATAATTTCAAAGGTGCGTTCGGTAGCGATTTCTTCAAAACCGGTGATGCGTCCGGCTTGATTGAGTTGCCCGACTTTATCGCGCGACAGCGGCATCCACGAATCGATTTCATCATTGAATCGGTCAATGTTGCGCCAGACATTGAAGCCCCAGGCTTTGCCTTTGCCAGCGGTGTAACGCAAAGATTTGAATGGAATGCGCGCTTCGACCGTCCAGCCGTCTGCAACAATCTGTCCTTTGGATTCCATGACAATATCAACGTTGAAATCGGTTCCCGCGCCTTCGGTTAAAATGCCATCCGCCTGTATGCCATAAGGGTTGAAGCCAATCACATAAGCGCGACGCTGGTCATTAAAGGTATCGAGAAAGATTCGTAAATTATCTTCATTTAAAATCCCGTCGCGCTGCGCCACAGTGGCGCGGATTTTATCCGGCTCGTCATAAGCGTAAACCGCTATATAAATATTTTTACTGTCGTAACCCATCATGAATTTCGTGTCGCGCGATGGCGCAAGGTTATCGCCCGGATGGGTTTGATAGAAATCTTTGAATACGGCTGCCTGCTGCCAGATCGCTTCATCAAGCTTTCCGTCAATGGCTGGCGCTTGTTCAAATTTGGGAATGCGAACCGGATTGATTTTCTCAATCGGCAGATTGAGCACAGCCTTTGCTCCGGTTGGTCGCAAACTCTTTTCATCGGCTTTGGCGGGCGCGGATGTGGCGGGTTCATTTTTTGTCGAAGGGTTATTATCCTGAACGGCATTTGCTTCGATGAGGCAAAACCCAAACAAAAGGATGGTCATCAAGAGACAACGTTTCATTCATCTTCCTTTGGGAGCGGAATGTGGAATGCCATTGAAACAGGGGTTTGATTTTCAGCGTTCCGGCTTTCCTGAGATTAGACGTTCGACTCCGAGGTTTGTTCCCTCAAATTCAATATTTCCTGTAGCCGGTCACCTAAATTTCAGTCGCTTATAAAAAACCAGATGTCAGGCAAATATTCAATATGATTTAACCGGCTCGCGAAAATAACATCAGAATTCAGGCGGCATAATGTACTACTTGACGGATACAAAATTCGTTGATGGTTTTCGCTAAAAAAAGCGCGCCGAGTTGAAAAGGTTGGTTTCCAATTCGACGCACTTGATTTGGTAGGTGAGTAATGGAGGAGAACTGATTGCATTAACCGGCGCGACCGGCGCGCACCAATCTCACGCGACCATTGACGCCCGAAACATTGATCGGCGCACCGCCGTTGCCGATTTTGGCTTTGAAACTGTGGCGTTCGATTTTCCCTTGAATGGTCATCGGAAAGTCCGTCGAATCGACATTGCCATTGACGCCGCTGACATCCAAATCCGCGTTGATCTCTTCATTGAAACGCAATTCCACGCCGCCATTGATGCCGCTGATATTCAATCCACGGTCACTCATGCGCATCAGGTTGATGGTCACTTTGCCGTTGATGCCGCTGATGTCGGACGTGCTCGCCGCCTGCGCCACATCGACTCCACCATTAATGCCGCTCAGGTTGATCGTCCCTTCGATTTCACCCACCCCGACACGACCATTGATGCCGTTTACCGCCAGGTCAATTTGTCTGGGCAATTTCAACATCACGCGCTGACGAACATCTTTACCTTCGCGCCATTCACCGCGCTCTTTTTTATTTTCGCCGCGCACCACCAGGCTGTTGCCCGTGTGTTCGATAATCACTTTTCCGTAGTTGAGGTCGTCTTTGGTTCTCGCCGAACGCACGATGTGAACTTCTGCGGTATTGCCGGATGCCGTTTCAATAGCCACAGTGCCATTGATACCTTTGACTTCAACGCGCGCGCCACCGGTAAGTTGATAGGTCTGATGTATCTCATCTTTTTCCGGGAAGTCATCAGACCAGCGACCATCTTTTTGCGCCGCTGCGTCAAGGGTGTGCGGAATCAGAGCCAGTACGAATGCTGCGAGGGTTAACCCGATTGAAAATCTCTTGTTCATTATCCTCTCCTTAAATTCAGAAAACTTGATATGCTCCACTTAGACGTAGCGTCCGACACCCAGCCTAACAAGGTCAGAGACTACGTCTAAGCGGAATCTCGGTTAGCGGCGAATTCGGCTGTGATTCGCCCTTGCTTATTTGCAATTATCGAAAGCGCCGGTGGCTTTCTTGATGGATGCTGTGCCGTTAAACGAATTGAGCACGACGCGCGCCTGTCCGTCGCCATATTTGCCGACAATGCGCCGATTCATGCCACTGGTCTGGGTGGTCGATTCGAGCTTTAATGGAAAATCGGTTTCGAGGTCGCCATTAAAGGTCGTTAGCGTTGCGGTAAACCCCGCGCTCTTTTCCGGCATCATCATCGCGACATCGCCCGACATGGATTTCAGGTTGTAAACGCCGCTCAGGCGAATTTCGGTTTTTAAGGTGACATCGCCGCTTACGGCTTCGGCATCAACATTGCCCGTCGCGCCGTTGATTTCAACAGAGCCGCTGACGCTATTGGCTTTCACCTGCCCTTTCACGCAGTTCAATACCAAATCGCCCGACACCACATTGGCTTTGATTTCGCCGTCAATTTTTGAAATCGTCGCGGTGCCGGTGATGACCGAAACCTGCACTCCCGCATAACGCGGTAAAGAAACTTGAATGTTGGTTTCGCCGCCCCGGTGTTGACCTTTCAGCAATGAGCGTTTGATGAAAACCGTCGAGCCGCTGACGCGATAGCCGAGCATCACTTTGTCGTCATCGCCTTCGCCTTTGGCTTCCAACATTTCGCCATCAGCGCCATTGACGGTCACATCGCCGTGAAAATTTTCAATCACCACTTTGCCGCCGCGTTCGACTTTGAGCTTAACGACTTCAGCTTCCTGCATGGGTTCGCGGTCATCGCTCCAGACCTCCAGGTTGCGACGACGTTCGCGTTGTTCTTCGCGACCTTGTCTCAGGTCTTCACGTTCAACGCGCGTTTGATTGACGCTGCGTTCACGAATGACCGCTTGACCGGAATTTTGTTGCGCAATGCCCACGATGTTCAAAGTGAACAGTGTGAGGATTGCAATAAATAATGTTCTCGTTCTCATACCTTGTTCCTTGAGCTTAACTTCCCGTGACGCCTCTGAGGACTTCGACTTTTTTCGCATAGGCAGTCAGCATATATTGCAAAGCAATCGGGTCATCGGGGTTTTTCTGCACAGCCTTTCGAGTCTCGGCAATCGTATTATCAATGGTTTTCAATGCCGCATCCATTTTGGCTACGAATTCGGAATCCAGTTGCGGGCGACGTTTGTTGTAATCGCGCTGCAAAATCGTAATCGCGGCTAAATATTTCTGTTCGGCATCGCGCAACAATTTTTCCGCTGTTTTGCTTGAGCTGACTAACGGCTGCGCATTCATCGCCGGATTGACTTTTTCAATGGGAGCCTTCACAAGTTTCGGTCTTCCAGCCATTTCAGTCGATTCTTTCTTGGGAAGCGCAAGGTTATCTTCTCCCGGATTATCCGTAGTCGGTGACGGACTTTGTGCAACCTGCCCATTATTACCCGGTTGATTCTGCGGGGCAGGGGTTGGCGCAACCTGCGGATTGCCACCCGCCGTATAAGCTGGTTGATTGCCCGAACGCGAATTGAGGTAATTCATCACCACAACCGTGATGCCAACGGCGACGATAACCAGTGCGGCGGCAAGCGCGAAACTCATGCGCGGCGCGCGGAGCGTTTCCACAAAAAAGTTTCGCAATCGCGCCAACACGCCGACCGATTCGACAACCGATTCTTTCACGACGACCGGTTGAACGGCTTCCTGCTTGATACGCGCTTCAATGCCCTGCCAGAGCGCCGACGTTACTTCAACCTCGCGTTTGTAGGCGGCGTAAATCACCTGCTCCTGTTTGAGCGATTCAAAAACCTCTTTGCACATCGCACAGGTTTTCAAATGCCCGGCAACTTCGTTTGAAGATTCGGCGTCAAGCTCTCTGTCAAAATATTCTTCGATTACATCAAGGCAATCTTCACATTTCATAACCGACTCCCAGGTAGGGTTGAATGCGGCGTCGCATCTCAGCCCGCGCTCTATGTAAATCCGTTTTGAGCTTAGGAATGGAAAAGCCCGTGATTTCGGCAATCTCTTCATAGCTGCGTTGATGGAAGACCTTCAAAGTAAAGACCTCGCGTTTATCATCATCGAGTTTGGCAAGGGCTTCGTGAATTACGCCATTCAACTCTTTATTGATTAACTGGTCATCCGGCAACAGCTCTTTATCACTGAGTTGCATTACGCCATCGTCTTCCATTTCAACTTTGCTGTTATCTTTCCAACGCGAACGCAGCGATTCACGCGCCACGTTTTTGGCAATGCCAAATAACCACGTCGAAAGTTTGGTGTCATCCCTGAGCGCGTGGATGCCTTTATAGGCGCGCACAAAGGTTTCCTGAGCCAACTCTTCGGCGAGTTCACGCTGCCCGACCATATCATAAATAAAGCTGATGACAGGTCTGGCGTAGCGGTCAAAAATCTGCCTGAAAGCGTCATCTTCGCCGCTGCGAACTCGCGCGATTAGTTCCATTGAGCTATTCATCAAAATCTCAGCGCGTCTATTTTCAGTCCTTACGAGCCTCAAGGCTGCCATTATTTATTTGCCTCTGCATCCTAAGTTCGCTCTGTAAGTGACAGACGCTTTGAAAAGGTTTCAGAATTTTTATTTTTGAAATAATTTTCCAGCATTCTCCCTTACGAAGTCTCGCCTAACCACGTTTCAGCTTATGATTTTATGAGGGTCTATGGCATTCAACCATTCAATCGTGTCTTGGCGTTTTAAAATTATTGAATTTCGCAAATGTCTGATGACGAATGAATGGTTATTCCCTAAAATGTCTGCTTATGACCACCGCCCTGATTTATACGCCCGATTATTTATTACATGAAACCGGACATCATCCTGAAAATGCCGCAAGGCTCAGGGCGATTTCTGCGGCGCTCGCGCAGGATGACGCGCTGCAATGCCGCGTGCAGAAACTTTCGCCGGTTGAAGCCACCGATGACGATATTCTGCGGTGTCACAGCGAACAATTGCTCGGTCAGGTTCGCAGTTTTTGCGACCGGGGATTGCCGTTCATTGATTTGGATACGGTCATCTGTCAACGCTCATTCAATGTCGCAAAACTCGCGGCGGGCGCAGCCATCAAAGCGGTTGACCTGGTGATGACCGGTGAAGCGCAAAACGCTTTCGCCTTCGTTCGCCCGCCCGGTCATCACGCCACGCCCGGACGAGCGATGGGTTTTTGTCTGTTTAATAATGTCGCCATCGGGGCGCGTTATGCGCAGGCGCGATACGGAGCCGAACGAGTTTTGATTATTGATTGGGATGTGCATCACGGCAATGGCACACAGGATATTTTCTATCGCGACCCGTCGGTCTTTTTCTTTTCTACGCATCAATACCCTTACTATCCGGGCACGGGAGCGCGCACCGAAACCGGCGAAGGCAAAGGCGAAGGCACAACGCTAAATATCCCGCTTCACGCACACACCCCGGCGCGCGAACATCGTCAGGCATTTTCCGAAGCCTTGAAATTGATTGAGAATCATTTTTCGCCCGATTTAATTGTTATTTCCGCAGGATTCGATTCACGACTCGGCGACCCGCTCGGCGGTTTGATGCTCGAAGATTCGGATTATGCCGAGATGACCAAAGAAGTGATGGAACTTGCCGAACGCCACGCCAAAGGTCGCGTCATTTCAATGCTCGAAGGTGGGTACAATCTTGATACGTTAGGCGAAACCGTCAGAGCGCATGTGAATGCACTTGCATCGTAAATAGTTTTCTAAATACTCACAGTGCATTTTTGCTACAAGCACGCAAGGTTAATAGCACTTGCCATAAGCCTTGCAATTGTGAAACCGGTAGTTCTAAAACAGATTTCAAACTAAAATAAGCAAAGTAATCAGCGAATCCCGGATTAATATAAATTATTTGGGAGAGCAGTTTGTTAATTGTTTGGGAATCGCTTGTTCTAGATGAAAGCATTAAAGCAGTATTCAGAGTATCCGTCGTCGAAAATTCAACTTCATCAAGTTTTTCGCTTAAAGCTTTTTCGGAATTATTAGCCAGTTCAAATTTGATAAGACGCAATAGGCTTTCTTCAAACCGCGAGCGGAGTTCTTCCTTACCTTCATAAATTAGTTGGCTTGCTGCAATGCGAAGGGCGACTCTTGCTGTAGCAGTATCTACTTTATAAATTGATTCGATATTTATATCTTCCAAAAATTTCATGAAATCATCTTGTAAATCTTCGTAAATTGGTGAGTCTCCAACTATTGCATTAATTTTTATCCATTCATAACTCTGATTTGGATTTTCCTTCAAATTTTCAAGCGCCTGACGAACTATTTCATGAAGAGTATTTGAGGAAGGAATTTCTATTTCTTCACCTTTTATCACACAAGAAAATCCCCCAAATCTTTCACCGCCTAAATAAGAGTTCAATGCATTCATCCTCAAACCACTATCATTGAATAAGTCAGCTAAAGGAGATTTAGCCTCCTCGTCTGAACCCGATAGAATTCTCTTAATAACCTCAGCAACACTTATCGTATCGGGCAGTTCAGAATTTTTACCCTGAGTCAATACAGTTAATCCGTGAACCAATATGTGAGTTCTGTTAATCCTATACGGATGCAAAATGTCATTCCAATACAATGGTTCTCGATTCACAATCTCTAAGCTCATCTGCCTATCCTGTCTCTTAAATCCTTCCGCTAATTTATCTGGAATAGCGGCAGCACAGTGAAAGATATTATGTAATCTGCTTGTATGCGCCCAGATCATGGCAAGCCTACTTTTTATAGAAATTGCTTCATTTCTATAGCTGTATCCAAACTCATCGTTTACAAACCTTAAAATTTCTTTAAAGAGTTGGAATTGTAATTTTCCTTTCTCATCATCGCATAACTCGCTCAAACAGGTTTGGGCAAGTTTAATTGCGACTTCATCATCCGGTGCAGAACGAAGCACAATATCAATCAAATTGAGAATGCTCACGGGAGAACCAAACCTAACAAGGCAATCTTCAATTAAGGCAATCCGTTCTTGACTTGGCAACATTGATACAGCTTTGATTACATTTTCAGGAATCTGTACAGGTAAACAAGCTAACCGCTCAATCGTTGAAACAAGTCCTTCTTCTTCTAACAATGCCAGGGACGATTTGCTCAATACTGTAGGAAAATCTTCTTCAGCAATTTTTAATTCCGTCAGGCGATAATGCTGCAATAATCCTTCAAAATTTGTAGGAATTAAATCTTCCCATTGAAACTCGGACATATCCAACAATTTTTGATGAAGAGATTGATAAAAGAATTCCATTGATTTATTTTGCCAAGATAGAACTCTCTCGACTCGTTTCACCGCAACCTTTAGGGATGCTATTTTTTTCGTCTCTTTATCAAATACCTCCTTATCGCAATCAAACCAAAACCTATTAATCCTTAATAACTTTTCTCTTTCACGCCTATCTTTAGACAACAATCTCCATAAAGGATTAGTCCAGCGTCCAACTACTTCTCCGGCTTCGTTTTTTACTTGTATAAAAACATTGTCTTTCCTTTCGCTATCAACCCTTATGAAGGTTAATTTAGTATGAGGGTTCCTTGCAATTATCTGGACTTCATGTCCATTAATCACTTTTTCAAATTTTGTCCAAAATTGATTAAAGGTAAACACATAGGAGTCGATTTCTTGGATTGCGCTTGTTTGAATCCCCAGATCATTAAGAATATTTGGATCAGTTTCAAATCCTCTTCTTAGACTTTCTGGCAAATCCAGAATCCATATTTGGGTGATCGCGCGAATAATTTTCTCAGATTCCTTATTATTGACTCTACTTGCTTCGGAAGAAATAACCAATTGTTTGAGACAATTTGTTGTGACTATAAGTGTTTGTGGGTCAGATTTGAAGCGCCGCGATGTTAAACGACTATCTAGCCACAAAAAGAAATGCCTACGGCGACTTGAATCGCGTATATTGGTCTGCAAATAAATCCCTTTACCAAGAATAAAAAACTCGCTCAAATCCAAACCTAATAGGTTTATATCTGAGTCTATGGTACGAGAATGAAAATATGATGTTAGATGATATGCCCCAAAGGCACCCGTATAAAGATTATTTAAAAGCCAATCAGCACGAGCTTCTGCTATATCAAGGCTTACGCTTTCATCTACCCATCCCGCAACAATAGCACGTTTAATGGCACTTACTGTTTCCTGAACAAATGCCATTTCGCCAAATGGATTTGGTGAACCTTCTGGCATTGGGGGGCGTTGTAAGCGTTCTGAATCAAGAAAACATGCAGCCAAATACCGGCGAATAATTGACAATTCTTTAGTCTCAATAAGTACACCATCACTAACTGAAGCTTTGCTCAAATGGTACAGAATTTCTTTACTGTTGATAGGTATGTAGCGGAAGTTTCCTGCACGTAACCGCAAAAGCTTTTCGTAAAATTCAGATTCGCTTATTTCGTTTTTCAAGAAGAGGGCTAACAGAATCTCATTCATTCCGATGATTGGCACATTGTCTCTACGGGAATAGCTATTAACAAAGCGGTCATCAATGCAGAAGACATCACCTTCATGAGGTGGATACGCCAGCATATCTTTAACAGAGTTAAAATCTAAATCATTTATTTCAGGTTCTTCTGTACCCCCATCAACTTCTTCTACTCGCAATGGAACAACAAATTCATATAATCCATTTTGCAAGCCTAAACTTAATCTATCAGCCCGGCTTTTTAACCATTCCTCAAGTTCGGCGCGTCGCTCATTCTCTGAATTTTCACCTTTGACATACTGAATATGTGTTGGGTCAACAAAAACCTGAAAATTATCACAAACGATTTCTAACAGATTTGCCCCCACTAACACATCAGCTATATTTTTCACTAAAAAGAGAGGGCTGCCGAGCGGCGGCAAATCAGGGAGAATAGTTTTTGTGCCTTCTTGTCCAAGTTTGTTTAAGGTTTTTTCATAATTAGTAATAGATAACTTTCCTTTTAAGCTTTCCACTAAAGTGCGGCAGTTGATGACATATTTTTTCTCTTCGTCCGAAAGGCTCACAATCTCTTTGAATGAATTCCATTTAGTCAATGGCAAAAAATCCACAACACATCCATTTACCTCATGGGATTTTGCAAAAGCCCATGCCCAGAGTTGTCCGAGCTGTTGAGACAGTGCGTTACGTCCCTCGAATGTGTTAGCTTCATCTGGAAAAGGTTTGAGTCTTTTCTGCTCCAACAACTTCAAGATATTTTTATTGTTTAAAATTCGAGTTGGTTGATGAGGCTTTAACTTCTCTTGTTGATCGCGAAGCGAATGCGGAACTTCTTTTGAAATGCGTATAGGGCTAAACTGTTGCTCTAGTTTGTCAAGAATACCCAAGTCTGCTGCGAGTATTAAAGAGGTTATATCAAGATGGAGCCGCCAACCTCGTGAATTCTCGGCAACAAATCTGTTTACAATTTTCCCCCCATGCCTGGCGAAAATAATTGGCTGTCGAATTGGATCAGGGTTGGTGCGGTTATTTTCTGGAATCCCATGGAAAAAATTCACCATAGGGATGTTTTGCTGATTAGCCAGAAAATGTATTGGTATGTTTCCTCTGGAATAATTTTCCCAAACTTCCTCTAAGAATTTTGTTCGTTTTTGTGACCAATCGCTAACTTGCACAATATCGTAAACACGCATCGGACCTTCGCCCTTTTCTGCAAACTTTTGCATATACAAAAAGAGTGGGCCGACTTCCTCTTCCAAACCTAACTCAAACCCTTGCATAATCAGGTTGGCAACAAAGTCCGGGTCTTCAAAAATTGCACGTTCCTTCGCACGATGCCAAAAATCTTTTGCTAAATTTATGTCTTCGAGCTTTACCAACCTTGCCGTATAAATCAGATTTCTTGGATTCACGTCTTCGCGATTGATTATTCTGCGCGCTACAAGGAGCAGTCCTTTGATGTCACCCACTTGTCGCAAGATTTCAAGCAAGGTAATAAGATTTTCAGTCGAGTCATCTTCATGTACTAATCCTTCAGCATCCTTGATTGCAGAGGATAAATTCCCTGTTTTAACTTGACAATGAATTCTTAAACGCCAAGTTTCACTTGGCAAAATCCCCTTCGGGAATTTATGTATGTGAGCGTCTAATAATTCCAACGCCTTTTCAGGGGCATTTGCATACCACAACGAAGTAGCTGCGAGGTGTATAGCATAGGGGGTACTAACCCGCTCAATCAGATCAGGAATGTAATGTAATATATAAATCCAGTCATTTTGTTTTGCTTTAAGATAACATAATTCAAACAGGTAATCCCCTCCACCTGTTTCCCTGTAGCATTCCTCAAGATATTCAAAATATGGTTGCCAATCATTTGTTCGAGCAGCAATGGCTTGCAAAGCCATTGCTGTAGTCCTTCTACGGATGGCTTCATCGTTTATTCGAGTTGCTAAGGTGATCGCTTTCTCAGGTTGATCGCTAAGAACTAAAATTTGACTTTTCCAAAAAGCCCAACGATTTTCTGCGCCAATATCCTTGAAAAGTTCTTTTTGTTGTTCGAGTAATTCAAGAGCCTCACCTGTCCTTCCAGATTTCCTATAAAGAACAATCAAAACAATTATTTTTTCGGCAATAGAAGCATCCTTGTCCGCATCCTCACTTTCCCCTAAAATGCTTCGTCGTAAAGCATCCTCACTTACAGATAAATCAATGTTGAAGTCACGAACGATTGCCCAAATTAATGCATGGTGATTTGCAGGGTCTTTTAATAAAAGTTCTTTACAAAAGGTGATTGCTTCTTCCTGCCTTGTCAAATCGTTTGCTAAACAAGCTAACCTCCAAATTTCCAGAGATTCTTTATAGCCTTCATCCCTTTGTGTATTTGTTATCAGGTTGAGGAACTTTTGTTCGGCTATACGAAACCGTTCTTGGCTTTGCTCGTCCTGTTTTACGAGTGTCCAATCCATTGGTTCAGGGCGATTGACAAGATGCTTCGGCACTACAGCAGGTGAAAGCCCAGAAAAATAATCCAAAATTGCCGATAATGCTTGAACGCTATCTCGATGAGGAGATTGAGAAATAACCTCACGCAATTCATTTTCTGCTTCTTGTAATTCTCCTTTAATAATCAGTGCTAATGCCTTGAGTCGTTTTGTTTCTATGTCAGGTATGATTTCAGATGGCAATTTTTCTAAGCAATTAAAAGCTTCATCAACACGTCCCAAAATTAAGAGAAAATGAACTTTCAGATTGAAGGCATCCGTAGTTTTGGGATTTGTAACTTCATGCAGAGCTTCTAAAATTTTTTGGTCATAGTAAAGAAGTAACGCTCGAACGTTGCTATCATCGTATTGGGGGGCAAGCTCTCTTGCTTGGCTGGCATAATCTTTAGCTTTATCAAAATCATCTTCTATATCTAAAGTAAATGAAACCATCGCCCTTAGCGCCTTAGCTCTGACAGAGGAATGAAGTAACTTCCAGCTGGATTCATTTTGCATTTCTTGAAGGAGGTTATAAGCATCGCGTACTTTTCCCGCTTTAAATTTCTCGCGAATTTCATCAATCCTTTCATCTTTTTCTTGAGAAAGGGCAGAGACCAAGTCTTCCAGTTGCGAATCAACAGCATTTACGGAGCCTTTCACTTCTTCTGATAAATTATTGCTAATCAAATTGGTATCTAAAGGTTTTTCATAAAGCGATTCAGATGTACTATGTGAGGTGATACTTTTAAGCTTTTCATCTATTGTTTCAAAGCTTCTAGGTTCAAGAGGTCTTCCCTTGATGTAATGTTTTACAAAACTTGCAACTGCGGCTGCTGCATACGAATGCCATTTATCATTTTTCTTAGGATCAGCTCTGTCACATATTGACCTGATAACTAGAAAGCGGGGTCTGAGCAAGCTTTGTCGAACAGCTTCTGCAAACCCATAGCTTTCCATTTCAATCGCTAATATTTTGCGATTTGGCTCAGCAATTAGTTTACGAGTAGATTTGTCTGCTATTACTTTCTCTCCACAAGCAATTGCTCCGACATGAATTTGAGGAATGGTATTTTTATTATCTGGTCTTGAAGTAGTGAGATTACATGTCCATTCCAAACTTTTTATTGCCGCATCTAGTAGTATTACGTCGGTTTCAACTATAATTGGCTCTGGAGATTTACCAGTTGGTGTTATTTTTCCTCTTTCATAGTAATAAATTTGTCTTCCTAAAATAATGTCTCCTAAACCAACCTTATTACTTGCAGCCGCGGCAATTCCTGCTAATAGCAACGCTTGAGGCTCCCAATGTTCAATTACTTCTTGAGTTAAAAGAGCCATAGGAATATTAGACATATCCGTAGGCTGAGTAACGACTATTTCGTAAAAATATCCATTTTCTAATTCAACCCTTCCTCGCCAATACCATCGACCTCTCCTTTGAATCCTATGCTTGTCACTTAATTCAAAAGCTTCACAAACGGCTTTACGTTCAATTTCTATTGCCGTAAGTATGGCAAAATCTATCGGTGGGTATTCATCTTTTTGCTTCAAGGCAAAATTAATTCTCATCGAAATCGATTACTGTCAGGAACCATTAATTTAAATAATTAGCTTTTCTTGAATCAGCCAACTTATTCTCATCCTTTATACTTCAGCAGAAAGGCAGGAGATATTTTACAAGTGGGTAATAACTATGAACAACTTATAATGAGGCTACTGAATTATTGATTATTTAGATTCATCACGATACCATTCAACAGTTCGGCGCAAGCCTTCATTGAAATCAACCAGAATGCGGTAGCCGAGAGATTTTTCAGCCGCTTCGATTGAGGCTTGTGAATCACGCACATCACCGGTGCGCGCCGCTTCGTGAATCGGTTCAACGTCGCTTCCGAGATGCGCTTTCATCAGATTTAACAGCTCAAGCAACGTATAGCGACCACCACACGCGACATTGAAATATTGCCCGGCTACACCTTCGGCTTCCGATGCCAGGAGGTTCGCTTCGACCACATTTTCAACGTAAGTGAAATCGCGCGATTGCAACCCGTCGCCAAAAATCGTCGGACGTTCGCCCTGAATCAATGCCGTAGCAAATTTGGGAATCACCGCCGCGTAATGCGATTCGGGGTCTTGCCGGGGACCGAAAATATTAAAGTAACGCAATGCCACCGCTTCAAAGCCATAAACCTGTTGGAAGACTTTAATGTAGTATTCGCCCGTCAGTTTCGACAGCGCATAAGGCGACAGCGGTTGCGGTTGCATTCTTTCATGTTTGGGCAGTTCCGGCGTCTCGCCATAAACTGATGAACTCGAAGCAAAGACCACGCGCCGTACCCCCGCATCGCGCGCCGCAAGCAGGACATTGAGCGTGCCGGTGATGTTGACTTCGTGCGTCGTCACAGGGTCTGCGACCGAACGCGGCACCGAACCGAGCGCCGCTTCGTGAAACACCACTTCAACATTTTTCATGGCATCAGAGACCATTTGAACATCACGTATATCGCCGCGAATGATTTCAACATCATCTTTAAAGGGCGCAAGATTTTCGTCTTTACCGGCGCTGAAATCATCCAGCACGCGCACGCTTTGTCCATCGCGCACCAATCGTTCGACAATATGACTACCGATAAAACCCGCTCCGCCAGTTACCAAATATTGTTTGCTCGCCATAATTTTCAGTGTGCTGCTTCAGGTATCAATTCAGTAAAGCAATAACCGCTTGGGTATTCCAATCCTAAAAGTTCACTGCCGCGGTCAAAGCCCGCTCGTTCAACGAGTGTTTAACGCCGCGATTTAAAACCGCTTTTTCAATCAGTGCTTGCATAGTTGCGAATCACTTTTTGATCAAAAAATTGCCAATCGCCAGACAATCGATTCCCGAACAATAAAATCCGCGCACCGCTTCACGCGGAGTTGACACGACCGGTTCGCCAAACAGATTGAATGACGTGTTAATCAACACCGGCACATCGCCGGTCTCACCGAATTTCACCAGCAATTTCCAAAACGCCGGATTGTCTTTGCGGCTGACGCTGTGCATACGCGCCAACCCTTCGCCAAACACCACAGCGGGAATCAAAGCGCGCTTGCCTTCACGAACCCGGCTTACGCCTTCCAGAAAGCGTTGTAAATCGCTCGGTTCGCAAAACTCATTGATGCGTTCAACAGGAACGGCTGCGGAAAACGGGCGAAAATCTTCGCGATGTTTAATAAAAGTATTCAAATTATCGCGCATCAATTCGTTCGCCGGTGAAGCGAGAATCGAACGGTTGCCCAAGGCTCTGCCGCCAAATTCCATTGCGCCGCGAAACCAGCCGATGATTTTGCCTTGATGCAGAAGCCTTGCGACCTCGGCAATCAATTTATCTTCGGTTAAAAAATATTCATAACCGATTTTACAGTTATCGAGAATGCTTTTGATTTCTTCATCATTAAATTGCGGACCCAGAAACAGGTGACGCATTTCATAGTTTCTTTCCGGGTGATTTAAATTCTGATGCCAGACTTGCAGCGCCGCGCCAATCGCACAACCGACATTGCCTGCCGCCGGTTGTACAAAGACGCGCTTGAACCCGGCGCGACGTTCGATTGCCGAAATCGCCAGACTGTTCAGCGCAACCCCACCGGCTAAACACAAATTCTCTTCGCCGGTTTTCTCGCGGTGTCGCGCGGCAATTTCACAGAGAACATTTTCCAGGTGCGCTTGAAGGCTTGCAGCCAGGTCGCGATGAATTTGTCCGATGGGTTCATCTTTGGCGCGCGGTTTAAATTTGCTGGCTTCATAAAACAGGTCTGAAAAAGCCGGACGACCTTTGCCGGTGATATTGAAATAATCGAGATTGACTCCGGGCAAGCCGCTCTTTTTCACCTTCAACACTTTTTGAAATAGCTCAAGGTAACGGGTTTTTCCTGTCGTTGCCAACCACTTGGTTTTATGACATTCATCGCCAAAACCGAGCGCCTCGGTGAGCGCCGAATACACCGCGCCGATGGATTGCGGATACTCGGCTTCGGCAAGGGTTTCAATCTGCGCGCCGCGTCCAACCATGAGCGAAGTCGAAGTCATATCGCCACGGTTGTTGGCAACGATGATGGCAGCGCGTTCAAAGCCCGACGCGAAAAAAGCGCTGGCGGCGTGCGCCATTTGATGGTTGACTTCAATGAATTTGCCGCGCCCTGCAAGCTTTTCTTCAACTATCTGGCGAGTCTTCAAACGTTCGCGTAACCCATTTAGCGTTTCGACAAAATAATCGGGGACAGCTTCTGCGGATGGCGCAGTGTGTGAACTGTTGGCATGGGTAGCGCGAAAAGCCATTTCGCGATGAAAGAGTTTTTGCGGTTCGAGATAATAGGCGACGTAATCAATTTCCGAAAAGCTAATGCCGCCGCGTTGCAAACAAAATTCAATCGCCTGCACGGGCAATCCCCCTGCATAACTCATTCCGATGTGGCGAACGCGAGATAATTTTTCTTCTTCGATGGCGGCAATCACTTTCCCATCACGAATCAATGCAGCCGCAGCATCTTTTTCCTGTCCGGTTATTCCTACGATATTCATGAATGATTCCTAAAAAATGTCGATTCGACCCAAGTGGATAGCATTCAGATGGGGCTATTTCAAGGGGAGAACAGATAATATCAAGAAATTTGTTATTCACCAACCAAGCTTTTAACCATCACGACAATTCACTCGCCTTTAAACCGGCGCGAAAAGCAATCGCCAGCAACACGAAAACCGCAAGCGTCAGTAATAACGATAGCGCCGAACCAAACGGTTGATTGAGTTGAATGAATTGATTTTGAATCAGGTTGCCAATCATGATGGATTTCGCGCCGCCCAGTAAATCCGGGGTAATGAATGCCCCAAGCGAAGGAATGAACACCAACACAATGCCGGCAATCAATCCGGGTTTAGAAAGCGGCAAGGTCACTTTTATAAACGTCCACAACCGGGTTGCGCCTAAATCTTGCGCCGCTTCCAATAGTCTGGTGTCCAAACGTTCGAGCGCCACATAAATTGGCAAAATCATAAACGGCAATTCGCCGTAAACCTGTCCGACCAGAATGGCAAAATCGTTGTACAGCAATTTCAATGGTTCGTGTACCAAACCGCTTTGCAGCAACACCGAATTGATCAGCCCTTCGTTTCTGAGCAGCAACATCCAGGCATAGGTGCGAATCAAAAAACTTGTCCAGAACGGAATCACCGTGAGCACCAGTAAAATGCGTTTCCAACGTTCAGGCGCGCGTAGCGCAATGAAGTACGCCACCGGGTAACTGATTGCTACACACAAAACCGTGGTTAAAAAGGCAATCCAGATGGTTCGCCAATAAGCCGGCAGATAGAGCGTGTCAAAAGCGCGCAAATAATTGCCAATGGTAAAATCGTAAATCGTCTTGCCGTATGCGCCGCGCGTGGCAAAACTGACAATCACCACAATGACAATCGGCGCGACGATGAACAGCACCAACCAGATGACGCTTGGAGCCAATAAATAAACGCCGATTTTCTTTTTTGCTCTTTCAGCCATGCGAATTCACTAACAATTGAGCGGAGGTTTTGAACCAATCAGCCAACACTTTTGAACCCAGAATGATGAACAATATCCAGAACCCATAGCGGGCGCGATAGAGTCCGCCCACGTTGACTAAAAACATACCGAGCGTCATCACTCCAAGCAATGCCGCCAGCAATAAAAACCATACCGATTGTTTTTTTCGGTTTCGGTAAACCGCCAGCATAGCGAAAATTTCAACGACATACATAACTAAAGTTTCAATACCGCTCAAGAGTCTTGCGCCCGCCCCGATGCTTTTCGATGGCGACAACCACATATCGGGAAACGGCGCAAAAAGCCCAATAAATAAGGCTCGCGGCGAATAACCCAGCAAATCGCGCCAGCCCGAAAACCTCACCTCCGCATCTATGGTTGAACCATCATTCCGGTAACGCATCGCCATGCGATTGCGAATCGCGCAGGCTCTTAAAATCAATGCGGCAAATAGATTTTTCTTTTGAGCAGTTGATTGACTGTCTTCCTGCGAATTGTTTGTCACCGCTGGCGAATTGCTGACCGCTGGCGAATCGCTTTGTGAAACGGCATTCAAATCACCGGTTGAAACCGCCGTCGTTCGATAATCGTGTTCAATGCTGATCGCCACAACCAGCAAAATAACGGCAATGGCACTATTGAACAATAAAAATCGCCGTTCGATGATTTGCCGCAACGTGAGCATCACTACGCCAAGACCAATCAACGCCAAAGTGAGTTCCCACATATTGTCGCGAATGATTGAAAGCGCGTAGACCGTGGCGCACCCGATAAACAAAATCACGATTGCGCGACGCCAATTCAATTCTTCATCAAGCAGATTGGCAAAGATGAAAATCAGCAAAAGCGTTGCAAAGATAAACGCCGGGTCGCGTAAAATTTGCGTCGTATGAATCAGCAGCGACGGCAAAAGCCCGACCGTAAGAGTTGCGACAATCGCTGCTCTTCTTGCAAATAATTGTTCCGTCAATTTGAATACAATCGCCAAAATTCCCAGATAAATCGCCACATTCAGCAATTCGATGCTTAAAATATTTGCGCCAAAAACTTTGCTGAAAATAACAAATGGCAAGATATAAAAATTCACCGGCGCGGAATTCTGATTTGACCATAACCCTGAGATGCCTTGGTCGCCGGTTGAATTGTTTATTTGCACCAGCGTTGCCAGGTAGGATTGGCTGTCGGAATCTTGAATCGTACCGTTTCCATCAAACAGGTTTGGCAACAGGTTGAATCGACCGGCGAGAAAAATAATCAAGGTAATCGTGACGTGAAATAGCGCGGCAAATGCTAACAATTTTTTGAGTTCGATATGCCACAGGGATTTTTTTTGCGCATTCAATTTCCGGTCGCCTCACTTTACCAAGCCTCGAAATCACCTTCGCAATAACACCGCGCTTTCACTTTCCCAGTTGAGCATGACATCCCTGCCGATGCGATTCTCTATAGCTTCGGCAGGCTCGCTGTTTTGTTCCAGCACCATTAACTGCTGCCCGTCGTGAATCGTCACCTTCCATTGCGTGCTTTCGCCCAAATACATCGCGGATTCGACTTTGCCTTGCAGAATGCCGCTTCCATTTCCCGACAATTTGATTTTTTCCGGGCGAATCATCACCCGCACTTTATCGCCCGGTTTGAAACCATTCCCCTTAACTGAAAACTTCGCGTTATGAATGTTGATAACCGAGACTTCATGAGTTGTCGATTCAATTGCGCCTTCCAAAATGTTGGAATCACCAATAAAACTCGCGACAAATTCGGTCTGCGGACGTTCATAAATCTCCTGCGGCAAGCCCATCTGTTCGATGACGCCGGCGTTCATTACCACGACACGGTCGCTCATGGTCAATGCCTCTTCCTGGTCGTGAGTAACAAAAACAAAGCTGATGCCAAGCCTGCGCTGCAAGCGTTTCAACTCTTCCTGCATCTGTTTCCGCAGTTTCAAATCGAGCGCCGCGAGCGGTTCGTCGAGAAGCAGGACTTTCGGTTCCATCACCAAAGCCCGAGCCAGCGCCACCCGCTGCTGTTGTCCGCCCGATAGTTCATTCGGTCTGCGATTTTCCAAACCTTCGAGGCGCACCATTTCAAGCGCCTCACTGACGCGGCGTTTAATCTCTTCGCGTGTTTTTTTCTGGCGTTCCAATCCGAAGGCGATATTGTGAAAAACATCCAGATGCGGAAACAGTGCATATTGCTGAAAGACCGTCGTCACATCGCGCTTGTATGGTGGCAGGTGGGTAATATCTTTGCCGCGAAAGATGACTTGACCGTCATCGGGGTATTCAAATCCTGCAATCATCCTGAGCAGCGTAGTTTTGCCGCAACCCGATGGCCCAAGCAAGGTAATAAATTCGCCTGCGTGAATCTGTAAAGAAACATTTTTTGCAGCGAGGGTCGCGCCAAATCGTTTACTGACATCAATGAGTTCTACGTCATAAATCTCCGTGTTCAACTTTCCGTTATCGCCTCCGATAAAATTTTCAGTCTGAAAAATGAAAAGGTTGAGAGTCAGTCAAAGACCGTTTTGCAAAAGCCGACATTTCCGTTGGATTTGCAATCCGATGTTTGCGATTGACTCAAGCCAGCATTTCCAACAACGATTCTTCATCCAGCAGAGTGATGCCCAGTTCTTTCGCTTTATCGAGTTTCGATCCGGCTTCTTCACCGACGACTACAAAATTTGTCTTTTTGGTTACTGAACTGGTTACGCGCCCGCCCGCCGATTCAATCATCTGCCGCGCTTCGTCACGCGAAAGGGTCGGCAATTTCCCGGTTAAGACGAATTGTTTGCCTTCAAGTTTTCTTGATGCCGCTGCCCCGCTTTTGGCTCCTGTAGCCGCTTTCAGGTTCACGCCTGCTTCTTTTAAGCGGGCAATCAAATCGCGATTGCGCGATTCATTAAACCACTCAACGATGGCTGCGGCAACCACACTGCCGATTTCAAAAATACTGGAAAGCTGGCTTTGACTGGCATTCATCAATTCATCAATCGACGCAAAGTTACCCGCTAAAATTTTCGCCGTGCGTTCACCAACGTGGCGAATGCCGAGTCCAAACAGCAATCGGTGAAAATCATTTTGCTTACTCGCTTCGATTTGTTCGAGCAGATTATCAACGGATTTCGCGCCCATTCGTTCAAGCGCGAGAAATTCATCGCGACGTTCGCTGAGATGATAGAGGTCTGCAAAATCGCGCACCAGCGGTGGCAGAGTTTGCCCATCAATCAAGCGGTTGGAGGTGAGTTGTTCAATCAACGATTCGCCGAGTCCTTCGATGCGCATAGCCGGACGCGAGGCAAACTGTTTGAGTCCGGCTTTGATTTTCGCAGGACAGGTGGCATTGACACATCGCCAGGCAACTTCACCGGGTTGACGAACCACCGGTTCACCGCAGGCAGGACAATCTTTTGGCATCACGAAATCCTGAAGCTCGCGTTCTCTGCCCGTGCGTTTCGATTCAACGACTTTGACGACCTGCGGAATGATTTCCCCGCTCTTTTCAACCAGCACATAATCGCCGATTTTTACGCCGAGTCGTTTAATCTGTTCATCGTTATGCAGAGACGCGCGCGAGACGGTTGTGCCCGCCAAAAATACCGGCTCGAGTTCGGCAACCGGTGTGAGCGTCCCGATGCGCCCGACCTGTACAGTGATGCCTAACAGTTTGGTTGTCGCCTGCCTGGCAGGATATTTGTATGCCACAGCCCAGCGCGGCGCTTTTGAGGTTGAGCCGAGTTCGTCCTGCAAAGCGACTTTGTTGACTTTGACCACTACGCCGTCAATTTCATAACCAAGCGCGTCGCGTTTTTCGCCCCAGGTTTCGCAATATTGAACCACTTCATCAATCGAATCGCATAAGGCGCGTGCATCGTTGACCCTGAATCCGGCATTGACCAGCCATTCGAGCGCCTGCCAGTGCGAGGCAAACGGTTTTCGCCCGTCAAACAACAGGTCATAGCAGAAGAGGTCAAGCTGGCGTTCGGCAACGGTTTTAGAATCGAGTAATTTCATGGTGCCCGATGCAGCGTTGCGCGGATTGGCAAACAGTTGCAACCCTTGTTCGGCACGCGCTTCATTGATTTTCCGAAATGATTCATTGGGCAAATAGACTTCCCCGCGCACTTCGATTTCATCAGGCTCTGGAATTGCGCTTTGATGTGAAGGGTCAGGTGTTTTACCGGATTTTTTCAACGATTCGCCGGTTTCAGGATTGCCGAAAAGTGAGGGTTGAGCAAGCGGCGGTTTCTCTTTTTTTGTACCTGTAGGTTGCTGAAAAGCCTCTTCGCGAATGCGTAAGGGCAATGAGCGGATGGTGCGAATATTTTGCGTGACATCATCGCCAACCACACCGTCGCCGCGGGTCACGCCGCGCGTCAAACGATTTTTTTCATATATCGCTGAAATACTCAACCCATCAATTTTCAATTCGGTAACATACTCGACCTGCTCCAATCCGACGCCTTTGCGCACCCGCTTATCCCATTCGCGCAAATCATCCATCGAATAAGTATTATCGAGCGAGAGCATCGGGCGACGATGGCGATATTCAACGAAGCCTTCGGCAGGGCGACCCGATACGCGCTGCGTTGGCGAATCGGGGGTGATGAGTTGCGGGTGTTCGGCTTCAATGGCTTTCAAGCGATTCATCAACTGGTCATATTCAAAATCGCTGATTTCCGGGTCGCTGTGAAGATAATACCGTTCATCGTGATAACGTATCTCTTCTCTAAGTTGCTTGAGTTCGGCTTCCAGTGTTTGATTTTTTTTGGTCATCATTTGGCTGAGAATATATCATAATCCGAATTTAAATTGCTTCATTCTGTTGTGCAGGATTTGCCTATGCTAATATCCCTGCGAGGAGAAAATCTATGAGCGAAAAGATTACCATCTATCAAAAGCCGACCTGTAGCAAGTGTCGCGAGGCGCTGGCGATTTTAAACGAAAGCGGCGAAACCTTTGAATCCGTCAATTATTACGAGACGCCTTTAACGAAGGATGAATTGCGTCAGTTGATTGCTAAACTCGGCATTCCTGCCAAAGATTTATTGCGCAAAGGCGAAGATGTGTTTCGCGCCTTGAATATCAAACCGGATGAAATTTCCGAAGACGAATTGATTGCGTTAATGATTGCGCACCCGGATTTAATGCAACGCCCGATTGTGGTTCGCGGCGACCGCGCAGTTTTGGCAAGACCGCCGCAAAATGTTTGCGAGTTGCTGTAATAAAAGCTTATCGAGAGCGTTTCTCATAACGCTTACATCGCTATTTAAGCCAAACCCAATTCCCGTCGCGCCAGTTTGCTGCATTTAATCTGAGAAAATAATTCCTTATTATTATCAAGCGGTTTATTTCTTTTTACCGCGTTCACATCTCTTCCCTATCTGTAGCATCAAAAGTATGAACTTCAATGAATCCAAAATTTTTGTTCACTCGAAATATTTCTTTGACCGAAGTGAGGGAACCTTGAAAAAAAAATTGCGTTATTGATTGAGCGAGGAATAAAGGTTGAATCGCTTGTAAGAAAGTTACGCTATGAATTGAAAACCGATGTATCAGGGTTATTCGTAGAAAACTCTATTAAGCGAAAATATTTTTTGAAAATGTGAAAAATTTTGCAGACAAAACGTTCTGACTTACGTCTAAGAACTTTGAAGGAGAACGAACAATGAGATTATTAGAATTATTTTACAACCACACACACTATTGGGGCGTACCCCACCCACGCTCAACCGATGACCGATTGATTCAAACCTGCTACGAATGCGGGGCTGAACGCGAGGTCAAAGCCCAGATTTATCAACCTAACAATGTAAAAGTGATTGCCCCGTATCAGGGCGATAAATACGCTGCGTAAACGTTAAACCATTTTAGCCGAACGGCGGAGTTTTACACATCAGGGAGAGCATTTCATTGTGTAAACACTTCGCCGTTTTTTTATTCTCAAATCTTCCAACACTGCGCGAATAAAAACAAAAAGCTTGGTTTCAGAAGGAGAAGTTATGAATATCCAAAGCAAATCGAAAAAACACGGGATGGTTTATTTCGATTCCATCTCCGCAAAAGAGTTTGAATCCCGCCTGGAAGTTCCCGATGGTCGAAATCCCAATCAAAATGCCTGGCTCACCATCACTATCAATTACTCGTTGAATTTTGCTGACAGCAAAAATCGTGTGGCGGGGGTTATCGTCGAAAAGAATGGGAAATATTATGCCAAAGATTCGGACAATGAACTCTTCCCCATCAAAGACTGGGATTTTAAATCGCAAATAGAATTCAATCGCAGATTCCGGCAGGGCGAAAAATTCTGGAATTACAAATTTTTGCTGATTACGCCCAAAGATTATAATGCCTTCGATTATACAAGCTGGGCTGGTCCCGGTTGGATTTGCCGCCCCAATATCATCTGTTTATTCCGATTGGGCAGTGGTCTCAGCCCTACACATTTGCCGCTCACGGTGGTTCGTCCCGACCCAACCTGGTGGGATAACCTGGTCGGCAATTCTTTCCGCTCACACAGTCGGCTCTATGATGAAGAGGATGTAAAGACCAAAACGCTCTGGCACGAACTCGGTCATGCGTTAGACCAGTTGCACATCAAAGCCCTGATGGGCAACCAACAATGTCTGGTTGATATTAACAAAGATGATTGTTACGACACGCCCTCTGGAATGGACGAAAATATTATGGGGCGCGGAACCGGACTCGCAACCGTCAATGCCAAGCCCTGGCAAGAATTGATTGAAGCTCACACCGGCATTCCGAAATTCAAATGGCTGGTGACCACGGCAACCAATACGCCGCCAAGAAAATTACAGATGGCATTTCAAGTCAGAGGCGTGATGCCGCAGGTGTGGTAACAACGAAAGCCTTCGCAACTCCGGCTGGTGCATCAGGAGGGTGAGTGGACACTTTCCTGATGAACCCTTTTCAACACTTTCCATCAACGATTAAGCTTCAGATACGACATTGCTTGTTTTCACATAATGCCTGCTGCACGCTGCGCAAGTCGCTTCCCCATCAACCTCACCCGTAACGAATTTCAACTTGATGCCGCATTGGCACATCCAACCAACAAGGCGTCCGGGATTGCCGATAATCAATGCATAATCGGGTACATCTTTGGTCACGACCGCGCCCGCGCCAATAAACGCATACTGTCCAACCGTATGCCCGCACACCACCGTAGCATTCGCGCCAATTGATGCGCCTTTTTTTACCAGCGTCGCGCGGTATTCATCTTTGCGCGACACCTGACTGCGGGGATTGACGACGTTGGTAAAGACCATCGAAGGTCCGCAAAAAACATCGTCTTCCAAAATCACGCCCGTATAAACCGAGACGTTGTTTTGAATTTTGACGTTATTACCAATCGTCACATCCGGCGAAATGACGACGTTTTGCCCGATGTTGCAGCCTTTGCCGATGCGGCTGTTCTTCATCACATGAGAAAAATGCCAGATTTTCGTGCCCTCGCCGATTTCGCAAGGTTCATCAACGTAACTTGATTCATGAACGAAATAATTTTTTTCCATATGTCTTTACTTTTAATCAGAGCGCCACCGGCGCACCCTGTTGTTCTAATGATTGCTCGGCGGCTTCGAGTATGCGTAATACGCGCACGCCGCTTTCGCCATCCGTCAACGGTTGTTTACCGGTTTGAATGCACTCTAAAAAATGCTGGCATTCGCGTTTGAGTGGTTCTGCGCTTTCCAATTCAACCGGGATGCCTTCACCTTTCTTCATGACCGGTTCGCCTTCGACAAATTCGATGACGTGTTCATAAGTCATTAGCTTATTCTCTTTGCGCACATCATCAAACACTGCCATTTTTTTTGAGCCGACAATCACCATGCGCTGTTCTTTATAAGGATGCAGCCAACTGACAAAAATCTGCGCCCGTGTGCCGTGTGGAAATTCCATATTGGTGACCGTCACATCGGCAATTTGGGGTTGCAGATAAGCGCCGCCCGTCGCGCTCACACGACTGGGGAGTTCACCGACCAGACGCAAAATAATCGCGATGTCGTGCGGCGCAAAGCTCCATAAAATATTTTCTTCCCGACGAATTTTTCCGAGATTCAAGCGGTTGGAATAGATGTAGTGCAATTCGCCGAGTTCACCCGATTCGATAAATTCGCGCAAACGCAGAACTGCCGGGTGAAATTCGAGTAGATGCCCGACCATTAAAACCCGTTGTTGTTCGCCAGCGAGCGCCACCAGTTGTTCGCCTTCTTCGACATTCAGGGTCAAAGGCTTTTCAACAAGCAAGTGTTTACCGGCTTTTAAGGCTCGCGATGCCAGACGAAAATGGCTTTCGGCAGGGGTCGCAATGACCACGCCTTGAATTGCAGAATCGGCGAGTACCTTCTCAAAATCGGTTTCAATGTTTACATCAGGAAAGGTCTCGGAAATTTTTTGCAGCGATGCGATATTGGCATCACAGACCGTTTGCAATGCGCCAAGCTGATAAAAATTTCTCACATGATTTACGCCCCAGTATCCTGCGCCAACAACCGCAATTCCGGGAAGTTGATTTAGTTGCTCAGTCACAAATTCGATTCAGCGCCTTTCATTGATCAAAATAGAAATGCATACACTACAGACTCACGCACACAATTGCAAAGCGTAAAATCTCAGGGCGAGGGGCAGTTGGTTTTCGTTTGCCGGGTGCAAAATCAATTATGAATCGAAACGCAAAATCGCTCAGGTCGCCGGCTTTGTCTGCCTCGCAGAAATTAAATTTTAAGTTGTAATGCGCGTGCCGCATCGCGGGCAGAAACTGGCTGTCGCCGGTAACGACGCGCTGCAACTGGCGCAGATAATGCGTTGTGGCGGTGGGGGCGGTGCCACAACCGGAGGTTGCGGTGGCGTCGCCGGACGCGAAACCACTTCCGGTTGTTCGGTTATCGGTTCGCTAGCGGTCGATGGGTAGACCACCGGTGGCGGTGGCTCAAAAGGTTTCGGCGCTTCCGGTTGATTGATGGGTGGTTGAGCGACTGGATAATTCCCCTGCGGATTTTGCGGCACGGCTGTCGGCGGTTCATAAGGCGATTGCCCATAAAGCGCCGATGGTGGCTGTTGATAGGCAGGCGGATAACTTTGCCCATAATTACTCGGCGCAGCTGGCGCATTGGGCGCAAAATACTGCGCCCCTTCCATCCCAAAACAATCCCGGTAGGCAACAGCAGTAATGGTAAACATCAAAGGCAAAGTTGCGAGAATGCCGATGTAACAGGCATAGGTTCCGGCTGAAGCGATAAATTGCACGACAAATGCAAACAACGTAAACATCAACCAGTTTCTTTTTGCTAATTCATAACTGGTTTGCATTGCCTGTACGACTCCCAGTTTGCGCTCAACAATTAATGGCGCAGTAAAAAACAGCATCCCGGTTACGATATAAGCCGGAAAAAAGCACAACATAAACCCGATTATGGTCAAAATCGTGCCAAGAAAAATTGATCCCAGCATTTTGAAATAGACATCCCCGCCGGAAAACAGGTCGCGCAATTCAACTTTGCCGCCTCGCAATTGTTTCAGGGCAGCTTTGTGCATACCTGCCATAAAAAACGCACTGGCAAAAACCGTCAGAAAGCTGACACCAAAAATAAGTCCGTAAAAAATAAAGATGGTCTCAGGAGCAATGGCTTGCGCTGAACGCGGATTTGCCGATATCTGCATAAAGATATTGATATAGAAACCAATCGTCACCACCAATATCGGGGTGCCGCAAATCAGCAGGAAAACCAGCGCATTCACCACCCAGGCTTTCCATTGCGAAGTAAACATTCGCCAACCTTCGCCTATCCAATCGCCGAACTTCACTTCCGGTTTTGCCAGATTTTCCATGCCGTCATCCTTTATCAATGAAATTTTGTCTAGTATTACAACCCGAGTTTATCCATCAACGGTTTTTCATATTCGCTATCTTCTGCCGGATAGCGTAACAGTTTATCGAATTTGCCGGTGGCTTTCGCGAGTGCCCAAATGATACCTTCGCCCGCCGGTAAGTTATTCGGTTCAACCGCGAATAGCGGATCAGCGAAAGCTTCTTCGGCATCAATCAACTGCCAGCCTTTTTGTTTAAACATCGCGAGCATTTCGCTCAGAAATCGCGCATTTAAAACATTGTGATGAATCAGCAGCGTATGTTTGACCTGACGTTTTAAAACTTTCTTTGCCAGTTGGTCATAAAAACTTGCCCGATCCCAGATGTGACTCAAGTAAAAATTTTTATATCCGATCACATCGGCTTGCG
The DNA here is from genome assembly GCA_040754075.1 of Acidobacteriota bacterium. NCBI lineage: Bacteria > Pseudomonadati > Acidobacteriota > Acidobacteriota bacterium. Next base: position 67,170 of record JBFMDH010000030.1, on the reverse strand, counting down.
GATTTTGCTTCAACCGTTCGCGCAACCGCTGGTCAACATACCAATCCGATGCATCAATGGTGACGTAGCCTTGTTGATAACCTTGCGATTTCAAAAATGCCCGCAACCCATCACGGCGTTCGACGGTGTCGCCTTCCTTGAGCATCGGGAAGCGAAACCGTTTGGTGAAATTCTTGTAATCTTTAATTAAAGCTTCGCAACGCAAAATATCCTGCGAGAATTCTTCGACGCTGCGACGATGAAAATACCAGTGCGAATAGGTGTGATTGGCAATCAGATGATTTTCAGCGTCCCACGCTTGCAAAATCATTTTGCCGTTTTCGTTATCGACACGCCGCCCGCAAACAAATCCTGCGGCTTTGATTTTATGTTGATGAAGTACGCTCAAAACTTTCGCATTGCGCGCTTCGGCTTCCGCTTTTGAAACCTCATCAAGACCGAAATCATCAATAGTGATGGCAACTTGCGGACGCACAGAATGAAATGAAAAAACCTGCGGGTTGAAACCCAAAGCGGCAACCCCCGCAGTGATGGCTTTAGCAAATTGTCTTCGATTCATGTGTATCAAGAAAAGTTAAATTTAAGTTTTAGACTCAGAACACCGGACACCAAACGTTTAGACGGGTCAAGCGTTGGTGCGATTGGGGTCATCGATGCCCCAGATGTTGCTGTAAGCGACAGCCGCGGCGCTGACAATCCAGGGCACCGTGACAAAGATGCCGATGCCACAGGCGAGCGAACCGCTCCAGGCAATCAATCCGAAAACCAACCCGACAATCCACCACATCAACGCATCTCTGGTAAAAATCCGTTTGCCAATGTCATTGATGGCTGCGGCAATATCTTTTCGACCTTCAAGCAGCATGGGGAAACTGAAACTGATGAGCATAGTTAAAAACGGGCCAATCAGAAAACTTAAAATCGCTGACAACGCGCCGCTTCTGCCGCCGACGCCTTGAATGCTGCCGTAAATTGCCGCGTAAATAATGAACGCTAAAAATGCCTGTAAAAATTTCCCTTCCCAGTTAAACAGGTCGGCAATTTCCGGGCGTTCGCCTTTCATGGTTTTAAAAGCCATGCGAAACAGTCCCATCACCATCGGCCCCGCAAGTATGCCAATCGTGCCAATGCCGATGACCATAACCAACAGCGTGGCAAGTGACATCACAAACCAGTTTTCCGAATACACCCGCCATCCATAAGACAGCCAATCGCCAAGTGAAATGGTGCGGGCAATCGGCGGCGGTTGCGGCGTGACCCCTGCGGGTTGTAAATAACCGGGTGCCGGTTGGTAATAATTGGGTTGCTGGTAAGGTTGCCCGTAACCGACTGGCGGCGGTGGTTGTGGTCCTGTGGGTTGCTGGTACAGAAAAGATGGCGGGTAATCAGGCTCCTGTTTGGGTGGCGAATCAGGCGGAATATAAGCCGGGCCGGTTGGCAATCCCGAACCCGTTTGACCGGGTGTCATCTGTTGCGTCGGTCGCGATTCCAACGGTTGCGGAGCCGTCGGTTTCGGCAGATTCAAAGTCGGCGCATCTTCGTTTGAAATATCATTAAAGGCTGGCGAAGGCGCACCACACTTATTACAAAACCTGGCATTCTCTTCCAACTCGTTTCCGCATCTCGTACAAATCATCATGCAATCGTCCTCGCCTCTGTTTAACGAAGATTTCAAGTTTTCAGTTTTGAGTTTTTAGTTAAAAGATAATGGCGGAAAAATCGAAATAAAGTTTCTCTTCCTGAAAACTCAAAACTTCATGGCTCAACTGATTAAAACATTTTTCTCGCCTTCAATTATCCTGCCTATATCGTAGTGCTTCTCATTGACCGCTTCAAGGTGCGCGGTCAACTGTTGAGCATCCGCAGGGCTTGTGACCGCCACCATGCCGACGCCCATATTGAAAGCTCTGTACATTTCGTCTTCGGCGACCTTGCCGAGTCGTTGAAGCAGTTCATAAACCGGCAACCCCGGCCACGCGCCTTTGTTGATTTTCGCAGCGGTTCCCGCGGGCAGAATGCGCGGGATATTTTCGAGCAAGCCGCCACCCGTAATATGCGCCAGACCTTTGATAATCCCTGAGTCGAGCACCCCGTCAAGCGCCTGTAAATAGCTGCGATGCGGTTTCAATAATTCCTGCCCCGCCGTACAGTCGAGTTCATCAACGTAGGTGTCGGCTTCGTACTTTGCAACTTCAAAAAAGAGTTTGCGCGCCAGACTGTAGCCGTTGGTGTGCATGCCAACCGAAGGCAAGGCAATCAACACATCGCCCACTTGAATGCGCGCACCATCGATGGCTTTGGCGCGGTCAACCACTCCGACGATGAACCCGGCGATGTCATATTCACCATCAGCATAAAAGCCGGGCATCTCGGCGGTTTCGCCGCCTATCAGGGCGCAGCCGTTTTCTTTGCAGCCGCGCGCCAAACCTTCGATGACTTGCGTCAGGACATCGGGTGAAAGTTTTCCGGTGGCGAAATAGTCCATAAAAAACAACGGTCGCGCGCCCTGTACGAGAATGTCGTTGACGCAGTGGCAGACCAGGTCATAACCGACGGTGTTATGAATGCCGGTCATAAACGCGGCGCGCAGTTTGGTGCCGACGCCGTCTGCCGAAGAGACCAGGACGGGTTCTCGCATCTCGCCGAAATCGGCGCGAAACATGCCACCGAATGAACCGATTTCCGAAATCACATTCGGCGTAAACGTGGCTTTTGCTAGTTGTTTAATTCGCGAGGTCGCGACATTCGCCGCATCAATATCAACACCCGCATCTTTGTAACTGATTTGTTCTTTCATAATTTCTCTGCGGAAACTAGAAATTCTACAAGTTCCTTTTTAGAATTTCTCTTTCGCAATGCCTCAATTTCAATCTTATCAAATTCAAGCTGTCTTAAAATATCAGCATAGATTTTTTCGACCGGCACGAGCGTATCGTAAAATTTAGAATTGCCAATCACATAAAATATTTTGCCACCGGGTCTAAGAATTTGCTTCACAGAATGAAGGTGGGTGACAACATCTACAAAATACTTGTGAACATAGTTAGCTAATAAAGGGCTATTTTCAGCAATTTTGTCAATCATCAGATAAAACCCTGCGTGGCGAATCGCTTCACCCTCTGGCTGCCACTTCGCCAATCTACTGGTCGCAATGCCCCAAGTCCCCCCTATCGCTTGCCAATCCAGTTCACCTGCTTCTTTCGCCTCTTTCAGATAGCCAAGCCAATACATATAAGGCCGTAGTTCTCTGATATAACTCATTCGGTTTGGATATGGTGGCGAAGTAATCACACAATCATACAAACGCCCTTGCGTTCTATGAACAACTCTCGAATCCGCCAAACGTGATTGAACCCGACCAGGGATGTAAGACGCTGCCGATTCAATTATTCTATCCGTCAGGTTTAAATAATTCTCCAGTAAAACCGAACGGTTTTCATAATCAAAAAGTGAAGGACCGGATTCTTTGAAAGACATGGATTGATGGTTGAATGCCGCATTAGACCATTCGATTAAGGTTCGACAAAATGCAACCAGCAAAATATCGCTTACCGGAGTTCTCTCCGGAAATCGTCTATGGATGCCATCATAAATTCCTGCCAGCAGTGCGCGTTCTGTTGCTGGCCACCAACGCTCTATATTTTTAATTGCGGGCATCCACAATTCATTATTGTAGTTCGGTTCACTGAGTTTTTGCGCAATCTCTCTAGTTATGATTCGCGCTTCCCTACATTGCGCTTCGCTATAGTTTGCCGTTTTAACTTCTGCAAACCAGATTAAAAAAGGATTAATATCCAACAAATCGCAGTTTAAATTCTGCTCTGCGCAGGCTAATCCGGTTGTACCGCTACCTGAAAACGGATCAAGGACATGTCTAATCCAACGATTTTCTTCAAGAATTTTGTGAACGACTTTTACCGAATAAGCAGGGGTGAGTCTCAGCCAACCATGTCTTCCATAGTTCAGATTATGTTTGAATGTCAATTCAGCTTTTGTTGTTACCATAGAAATCCATTATTCAAGCTTTCAATAAAGACTCTACCACTTGTTCCACAATCCGTTTTAATTGCATTGAGTTAGTTTTCAAAAATGCGGCCAAATCATATTTGAGCACCCGCTTACAAAAAGCGTACGTTGATGAAATCGGCGATTCATCAAGGTTACCGCGAAGAATCAGCCAACCTGCATGAGCGTATCGCTCAGCAACATCACTATCAATTTGTGTAGAAAGCATTAAAACAACCGGCAAATACCCTTGTGCATATGCAATACCCGCATTACTGATGTCTGCATTCTGACGTTTGGAATCTTTGCTTTTGTAACCTTGACGCACTTCAAAGACCGCCCCTTTCAAAGCACTAGCTATCTTTGCATCTAGCGATTTTTTCGCTACAGCTTGTGTAAGCCAGTCCGTCACTTTGGTTCTATATTCTTTGGAAGCTATGTCTTCAATTTCAATACGACCATCCAGCGAGAGCGTACGAACCTTACCAACATCAGCTTGCAATTCATACGCCCAGCGTACTTGTTCGTTTGTTAATCCAAGCTGGTCTTGCAAGATTTGCCGAAATAGTTGTTCGCATCCGATTCCAACTTGGCGGTACAGAGATGTTATGCCGCCAGCCGCCTTATGTGCTGCATATATTAAGGAATCATCCATTCCAAACCAGGAATAAAACGGATCTGTACCATATAAAGTTTGAAACTCTTCAAGCGAAACTTCTTTCCCCTGTCCGAATTTAGGTTTGTAGTTGCGGCATATCTCTATTTTCTTTATAAGAATTTCCAGATATTTCGCCTGTTGCACTTTTTTGGAATTCGCCATGAAATATAACGCTTTACGTGCTTAATTTAGCCAGCGGTTTACTTTTGCCCTAACAAATCCTTGAGCAAATCTTCGGCTTTGGTTTGGATTTCTTTGGCGCTTGCTTTATCGGCTTTGAAAATCAATTGAAAATGATCGCCGTCTTCTGCGCCTTCGGGTAAATATGACGCCGGTATATTGAAATGCACGCTGTCATCATCGCTCATTACCACCGTGGCAATGGCGTCTTCGATGCGGTCGATGTAGATTTTCAATGTATGCTCTTTCGCTTTTGTTGCTTCCGGTTTGTCGTCATCGCTTTTTTTGCTCATTTGCTCCTCCTGCCGCGCCCGCCGGAATTCATGCTGCCGCCTTCATCCCCACTCGAAGCTTTTCCCGCAACTTCATCGCCGGTCATATAGAGTCGCGCCGCCTCGACCGGTTTTTCGCTGCTCATTTCAATGTTTTCGCCATCGCAAATCGCGGTTATCGTCCCCTGCAAATCGGTGCGAAAAACCTGAATGTTGCGCTCACGTTGCAAAAGGCTAACCACTCGCGGATGCGGGTGATGATAATCATTGGCGACCGCGCAACTGATGGTAAAAATCGCAGGGCGCACAACGTCGAGCACCTCTCTGGTCGTGCCGTTGGAACTGCCGTGATGCGCGGCTTTCAACACATCGGCGCGCAGTTTTTCTTTCTCCGTTTCAATCATCTGTTTCCACGCGCCGACCTCTGCATCGCCGGTAAATAAAAAACGCTTTGCACCGAAAGTGACACGCGCGACGATTGAAGAGTTATTGGTATCATCTTCGGCAATCGTTGTCGAAGGGTTTAAAACTTCCAGCAAAACGTCGCCGAATTTACGGGTTTCGCCGCGTTTCGGCGCAGCGAATTTAATCCCCTGCTGCTTTATTTCGGAAAGCATTTCGGTATAGGTTTTGGTAGCGTTTTTGGTAAATCCGGCATCCCAGAACTCTTTCACTTTAAAAGCCCGCATGACATCGCGCATTTCGCCGATGTGGTCGGCGTGCGGATGCGTGGCAATGATTAAATCGATTTCACTGACGCCGAATTGTTTGAGCAGTTCAGTCGTCGGTTTTCCTCTGTCGCCGGAATCAATCAGAATGGTTTCGCCACCGGGCAATTGCAAAAGCTGCGCGTCGCCTTGTCCGATGTCTAAAAATCGCACAACGAGTTTGCCGGTTACAGGACCTGGTTGCGGTTCCGGGGTCGGCTTTTTCGCGCACCGTTGATAAAAAAACAGCGCCACGAGCGCCAACAACCCGACTATCGCAATGGTTTTCCGATTGATTTTCATTGCCTACGGTTCGACCTTTATGTTTCGGGATAACCCACAACAGGCGGTTATTGACTGAGATTAAAATTCAATGCTGCAAAATCAAGAGCGCGGCCAAATGGCATCCGGTTGCAAAGCCCCTTCTTCCCTTTCGGTTTTGGTGCGGGCGCTTGCGGTCACAGGAATCGGATAGTTATTCGTGTAACAGGCTGTGCAGAATCGTTGACCTTCAGGGTCGTCACAGGCAGCCAGCAAGCCGCCGATGCTCAAATACCCCAAACTATCCGCGTCAATGAATTTGGCAATCTCTTCGATGGATTTGTTCGAGGCGATTAGCTCTTCGCGGGTCGGCGTATCGACGCCGTAAAAACACGGCGCAATCGTCGGCGGACAACTGATGCGAACGTGAACTTCACGCGCCCCCGCGCTGCGCACCATCTGCACAATTTTTTTGGAAGTGGTGCCGCGCACAATCGAATCATCAATCAACACCACCCGGCGACCTTCAATCAAATCGCGAACCGGATTGAGTTTGATTTTTACGCCGAAATGGCGAATCGATTGTTTGGGTTCAATAAAGGTGCGCCCGACATAATGGTTGCGCACCAGTCCGAAGCGGAATTTCAAACCCGACTGCGAAGCATAACCGACAGCCGCCGCGACCCCGGAATCCGGCACCGGAACCACAATGTCGGCATCGGCGGGACATTCAACGGCAAGTTGCCTGCCCATTTTGTGACGGGTTTTATTTACCGAAATGCCGAATACCAGTGAATCGGGACGCGAAAAATAGACGTGTTCAAAAATGCAGTGCGCGGGTTTCGCCTCTTGCGGTAAAAAATACGATTCGATTCCCGCGTGGTTGATGACGACTATTTCGCCCGGTTCAACATCGCGTTCATAGGTTGCGCCAATCAAATCAAAAGCGCAGGTTTCCGATGCCAACACATACGAGCCATCCAACTTGCCTAAACAGAGTGGGCGAAAGCCGCGCGGGTCGCGCACCGCAATCAAACTCTCTTTGGTTAAAAAGAGCATCGAATACGCGCCTTCGATGTGCTGAAAAACATCCAAAATCGCGCTGATTAAATTGGGCGCTTTCGAGCGGGCGATTTTATGCAGCACGACTTCGGTATCCGATGTCGAAGAGAAGATTGCGCCGTCCATTTCGAGTTCGCGCCGCACTTCGTTGGCATATGGCAAGTTGCCATTGTGACAGAGGGCGATTTGTCCGCGATAGCCATCGACTAAAAAGGGTTGAGCTTCAAGCAGACTGACGCTTCCGGCAGTTGAATAGCGGACATGGCCGATGCTTGAGTTTCCGGGAAGGGTGGAGAGTTGCGCTTCGCCGAAAATTTCATGAACGTGTCCCATTCCGCGACAGGCGTATAGTCGTTTGTCATCGGCGGAAACAATGCCTGCTGATTCCTGTCCGCGATGCTGTAGAGAATAGAGACCTAAATAAGTTAGTCGCGCGGCTTCTTCGTGATTGAAGATGCCAAATACCCCGCATTCTTCTTTAAATTTATCTAACATTTTTTTGCCCTTGAAGGAGTAATTTATTGTAACTGTCAGGCAAAGCACGTAGCAACTTCACGGATAAATAAATTGACCGATTTTACGAGGCGTGAAAGCATCACAAATATAAATATCGAATAAAGGAAACCAAAATGGTGTCGGATGAAGCTAACCACTATCTTTCGCAAGGTGAGGCTTTTCGCCAAGCTTTAGAGCGGTTTGCGATTGAGTTTACTCAGCCGCTGTTGAGGAAGCGGTCTTTGACCGCGTTTCCCGTCACACGCGGTCAAAGACCGCTTCCTCAACTTGAGTAAATCGTTTTGCAAACTGCTATAGGTGAAGCAATGAAACGGTTGGAAGCAGTGAATCAGGCAACTCAAAAGTTTAAGCAAGAGGTTGAGAAGGAATTAGCCGCATCCGCTAATCGGCTATCGCAATCAAAGCAGGCTGACTAATCTAAGGCTCAGCGAGATGCACAATTTCGGCGCGTTGACGTGCTGAGGTCAGCCACGCGTCGATTTCAGTTTCGACTTTTTCAGCTTTCAATAACTCTCTGATTTCGGCGCTCACTTTATCAATCGTCGGCGGCACCGCGCCGCGCGCTTTAACTGCCGGAACCAGTTTCTCAAAGTAATATTGCGCGACTTCATCGTCGGTGACAAACACGAACGATTTAAAGCGAAACTCAATATATTTTTCGATGGCAATGCGCCCGCGCAGTATCTCATCGAGTTTATCGGCAGTTAATCCGACGGCTTCGATGCGTTCGCGAAACACCGCTTCGGAAGGAAATAGTTTAATTAATTCAGCGCGTTTTTTATTGATTTCTTCGCGGGTGATTTCGGCGCTCGGCAATCGCGCCGCTTCCTGACTAATCAACCGCTCATCAATCATCACATCAATTTTCTGCTGCATAATATCGCGGCTCACGCCACCCGCAGGATTCGGCGCTTTGGCATCAAGCGCCAGACTCCAAATCAAATCGGTTCGCGTAATCAATTCGCCATTCACCAAAGTCAATATCTGGTCAACCACTTTCTGCGGCGGCGAAAGCAAAAGTAAAAAGTAAAAAGTAAAAAGTAAAAAGTTCATTGTTTTTATTATTGGTCACTGGTTAATGATTATTTGCATTTTGCCCTTTAAAGTGACCAATAACGAGTAACCATTAACCCATTTAAAATGTCTGTCCGAAACTGAAATGACCTTTCAGTTGCGGTGCGCCCTGCGGTCGGTTGAAAATCAACCCGGCTATATCCAACCGCACAGGTCCAATCGGGGTTTTCAATCTCAATCCGAATCCCAAAGAGCCGGTCATTTTTCCGGGATTGATGTCGCGCACGCGGCGAAATACATTGCCAACATCAGCAAACACCGCGCCGCCTAAAATTCCTTTAATCGGGAATCGCAGTTCATTGTTTAAAACCACCAGCGCATTCCCGCCGACCGGTCTTCCGGTCACCGGGTCAGCGGGTCCCGCTTCTTCAAAACCAAATCCGCGCAAATCCCGTGAACCGCCGGCAAAAAAGCGTTCGGAAAGCGGTAAGGTTTCGCGCCCGCTAAACGGCGATGAAAGCCCCAATCGTCCGGCGGTTAAAAATACCAGCTCACCTCTTCTATCCAAACGATAATAACGACTATGTTCAACCAGAGATTTGATGAACTGTTCATTGCCGCCTAAAAATTTTGAAGCGAAATAAACACTGCCAAGTGTCAGTGTTCCGGTAGTCGGTTCAAAAGCACTGTCGCGTGTGTCGTGCACAAAACTGGGTCCCACGCGACCCAGTCTGATAGCCTGACGGTTGCGGGTGATTTCATCGGGACTGACTTTTAAATCAAACAAACTGATCCGCTCAAAATTATAGCTGCCGTAAATGATGGTTCTCGAAGACAAACGTTTTTCAACCTGAATCAACGCGGTGTAGCGGTTTGAACTGAACGAGGTTTCTGCCAAACGTTGAGCAAACAACGAAATCAGCAACGGATAACTTTTCCCCAACGGTCTGGGGTTTTGAAATGATACCTGGCTGAGTATTTCATCCTGCGAAATGCGACCGAGTAAACTCACTGTATAAAGTTTGCCGAACCAGTTGGTATTCGAGATTTGCGCCGAACCCCGCAGTCCATTTAAAAAACTGAGATTCGGCAATTTCGGGGCGTTTCTCGAAAATTGAAAACCGCCGCCGTAAATCAACAGGTTGCGTTTCGATTCGATGATGTTGACCGTGACATCGCGTTCTTCGATGCCCTCGGGCGTTTGCCCCACCGGTTCTGCAGTAATCGTCACCGAACTGAACGCATTGGTGTCATACAACACGCGTTCGGTTTCCAGCGTTTTATCCGAATCCAACCACTCGCCTTTTTTGAACAGATAAAAGTTGCGTTCGAGTCGTCCGATGTCCGTCGAAGAGGTAATACCACGCGTCGTGATATTGCGAATGCGCACGCGATTGCCTTCCGTGATGTTGTAAATCAAGCGCACGCGGTCTTGCTTTTCAACACTGCCTAAATCGGCAATCTCTGCGGTCACTTCCGCTGTGGCATAACCACGCGCATTATAAGCGACCAGAATTTTATCGGAGTTTTGCCGAACTACATCAGCAACCAACGGGTCTGTGGGTTTAATTGCCAGCAGATTTTTTATTTCTTCGGCGGTTAAAATATTATTGCCGCGCACATCAACCTGTTCAATATAGGTGCGCGGACCTTCGGTTGCCGCAAAGGTGATAATCAATTTATCACTGTCGGGGTCAACACCGCGACGCTCTTCAACTTCGGCGTGACGATAACCGAGTTCGCGCAATCGTTTGGTAATCAGCAGCGTATCCTGCCGCAACATTTCGTCAGAGGTTACGCCGCGCTCTGTGCCAAACGTCGGTAGAAATCCGACATTGGGAATCAGCGAAGCGGTTTTTGATTTCAATTCGGAACGTAAATCAATCTCAGCGATTGCCGTGATGCCTTCAAAATGGATTTGCGTCAGACGATAGCGTTTTTTCGGCTCGACCGTATAAGCGACTTTGGAAAGTCCGTCGGTTGAACCGGAAATATTCGGTGCCGTCACCTGGGCAAAAAAATAGCCCTTGCGTTGCAGATAATCGAGAAGCCTGAGACGCCCTTCTTCAATGGTAAATTCATCAACGCCGCCCTGCCGGTAAAACGGAAAGATTTTCTGCTTATCATTCTTTTCGATTTTAAGCCCCTTGATTTTTTCGATGCCGGTTACTTCGACATCAACCCGCGGGCCCGTTTCAATATCCAAAGTGACATTCACGGTTTTATTATCCGCTCCGGGCGTGACTCTTTCATTGATGCGGACGTTCAAATAATCTTCCGATAGGTAAATCTGGCGGATGCGGTCAATCTCCTGTTGAACCGCGAGCTCGGTAAATAAATCGCCTTCGCTGATCACCGGGTCAGGTTGCGATAAATCGATGTGCGCGCCGGTAATACTGGTGGTGTATTTGGCAATGCGCGCCTGTTCGCCCGGCGCAATCGCGTAAACCAATGTTGCGCGGGTTCCCGTGGCATCCAACCGGACTTCGGAATTGATGCGCGCATCTTTAAAACCGCGTTCGGAATAAAATGCCTGCAAATCATCCTGTCCGCGGGTCACCATACTCGCAGAAAGTTTGATACCGGTTTCAATTTCACCAAGTCGCGAACGCAGTTCATTCGCCGAAAAAATCGGACTGCCTTCAAAAATAATCGAATCGATGCGGGCTTGTGGTTTAACGATAAATTTAATCGCTACGCCGTCCGCGCCAAGGGGTTCGGCTTCGACGCGCGCGCTTGAAACCTGTCCCGAACTATAAAGTTTATAAAGTGAATCGTGAATATTTACCGGCGAGTAGAGTTGCCCAACCGTAACCGCCAAAGAAGTTTTCATTTCATTGGTCGGACTCCCCGTCGCCCCATCAATCATCACATCGACACTGACGACACGCCGCCCCATAAATTCCGCGCCGACATCATTGGCGTGGCGGTTTACATTTAGCGGAATGCTATTGGTTTGCGCGGAAATCGCGGGGTTTGCGATGAAAATTAAAATCATCGCCAACCCCAATTTGAGAATTGATTTTTCGACTCCGCATTTCATCAAAACGGTAATCCAATCATTAACGCGACTATGGCGCTTTAGGCTTCAGGCTCAGGAGATTTTCGATTCCTTAAAATCGCTTTCTCAGCCGCACATCAAATCCGATTTCGCCGCGTTCATTTCTGAAACCGACAACCGATAAGCGATTGCTCAAGCGGTATTCAACCAAAACGATGCGGTCAATACCCGCCTGCCCTGATGGCGTTAAATTTTGCGAATAGGTAATCGTCAGGTCTTTGGTGATTTTTCTTCCCACCGTAACTCTGGCAGTCGGGTCGTTGCCGCGTCCGGCAATCAACGGATCAATCGAAAAGCGATTCAATCCGAAAATCCGCTGAGTAAATTTTTCACCTTTTTCTGAAAGCCCGGTTGCCAGTAAACTCTGCGCTAAATTGAGTCCGCGTTGATTGACTTCTTCGGCAGAGCGCGTATCGCCGGCTACCGAACCGGTGAGCAGAAGCGAAACAATATCGGTTTCAGGCAAACTCGGGTCAGAGCGCAACACGGTTCTCAGTTTACTCGGCGGCCCATTGAAATTCGTAGTAATGTGGTATCCGCCGACATCGACTTCGGTTTGCAAATCAAGCAGGGGTTCCGCGCCGCGACGCGGCAAAACCGTAATCAACGCGCGGGTGATTTCGTGACGCTCGTTGCGAAATTCCAAATACCCCTGATTGAATTGCAAACGACCTGACACCAGCGGTTCGCCAATCGGCCCGCGTAAATTGAGCGAAGCGCTGCCGGTGGCTTCCATTAAATTATTCCGCACGACGACGGTATTATCGGCTTCAACATGGACATCGAGAGAAATCGGCGGTCCCGGGTCGCCTTTGCCGCCCGGTCCGGTTTCATAAAACGCCGGGGTGAAGGGACCGCCGGTGTTGACGAGTTCTTCAATAGTTAAATCCTTGGTGTATGTGGCGCGCCGGACTTTGACATTCCCCGATAGCACCTGCAATTTTTGATTTCCCTGAAAGGTGACAAACACATCGGCGATGGTTTGCGTATCACGCGGATATTCAACGCCAATTTGTTCGCCTCTGCCTTCCAGACGAAAGCGGTCGGGAATAAAACCCGAAAGCGCCGCGCCACCATTGACCGTCAATCGCCCGCCGCCCGAAGTTGATGCCGAAAAATCTTCAATCAATGCCTGATTCGCAGTGAAGCGCACCTGCCCGTAACCGCGCGCAATCGACACAGGGAAATTGACCACTCGCACTCCCACATCTTTGAGGTTGACCAATCCGAGGATTTGCGGCGCATCCAGGGTTCCGGTTACCGATGCCTGCAATTGCGCGACCCCAGTGGTTGCAACGTCGGCGATAAACGTCGAAAGAAATCGTAAATTGAGTTCGCCGGTTACGGTTAAATTGGGTTTGACATTTTCATCGGTTCCCCCAATGGTTCCGGCAACCCGGACGCTGGTGCCTTCACCGGTGAAAGTAACCGGCTCGATGGTAAATTCTTTCGAGGTGGCGCGAATGACTATCGGGTCTTGATTGGTGATTTTATAAGGTCGGTCGACCGCGAGGTCGCCGCCGAGTTCAAGTTTTGAAAGGGTCGCGAGCGCCTGGATTTTTTCAGGCTCCTGCAAGGGACCGCTGATGACGATGTTGCCGGTTGCGCGTCCCGTGAGGTTCGCTAAATCGGGCGAAACCAGCGCGAGGTAGGGACCAAGTTCAGCATCGGCAAAATCAATGCTTGAATTCAAAGCCCAGACTTTGCGGTCACGCAAATCGACCGTCGCGTGCAGGGTGCGTTCCTGCTCTAAAATATTTCCCGTGGCTTCGATTTTAACGATGCCGTTATCTGTGAAAGCGACCACTTTCGCATCGCCGACATCGCGCCCGTTGATGGCGACGTTTTGACCTTGAATCGTGGCATTCAAATTGACGCGCGACCAGTCATCGGAATTGTCTTTGCCCCAGAAGCCTTCGCCTTTGACATTCAAATTGGCAAGCCCCGTGAGTTTGACGCCGCCACCTTCACTGCTGTTGATTCGATTTGACAACTCGGCAAGGTCGATACTCTTGCCTTCAGCGTTCACAGCATATTCGTAGGTGTCGAGGTTAAAAGAACCGGTGCCTGCAATCAGACTGTCGTTGAGTTTCATTTGCAGATTCTGAACCTTGACAACACTGTTGTTGATAGCAATTTTGCCAATGAATTCCGGTATGACAATCGGCTTTGCTTCTTCGCCTTCTTCCGGCAGAGGGGTGAACTCGGCGGCGCTGAGGGTGATATTTGCCGTGCCTGTGAGTTTGCGTTTATCACCCAAATTTTTTAAATCGACCTCGCCATTTACTTTCCCGCTGGTGACTTGCTCACCCAGTTGCGGCGCAGCCAGATTCACCACTTGACGCAAATCGAAATCCTTGAGCGTCGCCTGCACCGAGGTGCCGCCGCCATCTTTCAACAGCGCGTTTAAAGTAAAATCAGCGCGCGAATTTTTATCAGCGCGAACGATTGAACCGTTTTCAACGCGAAGCAGATTTGCGGTATAAGCGATGTCGCCTTCAACCTGACCCACCTCTTCTTCATGCATCTTGACGCTTGCCAGTCTAAGATGCCCGTTCAAATTCGCGGCAGCGAATTTACCTTGCACCCGACCATTGAATTCACCTGCGCCGCTGAGGGTGACTTCGTATTCGCTTTTAATGTTTTCCGGTATCAGTCCGAATGAATCGATGACGCGCTGCAACTCGGACATATCCTGGGAATTAAAGTTGACGTTCAAATCGGCAATGCCATCCCAATCAATCGAACCGCTCGCGGTAATCTGGCTATTGGCTGAGTGGATGTCGGCGCGTTCCACTTGAAAGCCGTGCCCGGTGGCAAGCAGGGCAATCTGGCCCTTTGCGGGTAAGGATTCGCCGCCTTCCTCTTTGGGCGCAACCACGGCATCGAAATCGGCATTCACTTTGCCATTTGCAACTTTGTAATTCAGCCCGGAAAAACTGAGTTGCGCATTGCCGCTGGCTTTGCCGGTTACGGTCACATCGTTGGCGGCTGCAAGTTGCGCCGCTTGATTGAGGTCAATCGCTTGAAACACCACATCAACTTTTGATTCGCCGCTGCCTTTATAAACCACAGCGGCGTTGCCGGTGACTGACCCCCCTAAAACCTGCGCGGTGAAATTCGCCAGCGTTGCGCGGTTGCTGTTTGCCGTCAGTTTTCCGCGCAAATTGGTTAAATTGACTTTGCCGCTTTTGAGCGCCGCGAGCGTCAAATTGGTCGTCACATCAAAGGCTGCCGCGTGGCCTGTGACATTGGCGTCATCGAGTCGCACGGTGTTGATGCTGAAATCATTATTGCTGACACTGGCGGTCAGAATATCGGCGTCGGCGTTATACTCCGCGCCTTTTCCATTGGCGTCGAAATTGATGCGAACATCCGAGATGCGAAAGCCTTCGGCATTGATAAAGCTTGAAGCGAGTTGTCCTTTGGCTTTGTACTCGTCGCCTTTGCCATTGACTTCATCAAGTTTGACTTCAAGATTGCTGGCGCGAATGTCAACTGCCTGCAAATCATTGGCGGTGAGATGCCCTCTGGCTTTGTACTCATCGCCTTTGCCCTGCACCTCTCCGGCAAATGTGGCTCGTCCGGCGAGTCTGGTTTCGGGCGCGAAAATGCGGGCAATTTCATTTAAAACAGTTTCCACTTGAATATCTGAAAAATGGTAAGCGAAGGTTTTGAAATCGGTAATTTGTCCGGTGGCATTTTTAATATTAGCCACATCGGAATTGAACACCAGCGATTTAATATTGGCATCGCTTTCGCGCGCATCGCCTTCAACGTTCAATGAGATGGTTTTTACTTCACGACCTTGATAAGTAGCTGTGGCTTTATCGAATTTCAAGATGAACAGATGATTGAGTTCATCAACCAGGGCGTCGGGGGTTTTCGGTGTCAGGGTCGCTGAGAGATTCGGAACCAGCGCGCTAATTTGATTTTTCTGGTCGGTGAAATGAATGGTGCCGTCGGCGATTGCAAATTCGGCGGTGAAAATTTTGATATTGTCCTGCTTCTCTTTTTTTTCGGGCGGTGATTTCAATTTTTCCAAAGTCGTGCGTCCCGCGTCATCAACCGCAATCCAGAATTCCGGTTTGATGACGCTCAACTTTTTCAAATCGACGCGCTGCTTTAAATAACTGAGCACCGAAAATTCGCCTTGAATTTTTTCGATGCTGCCAAGTTTTTGATTATCACTTTCGATGAAAAGCTCGAGGTTTTCGAGGGTGACTTTGCTGCCTGTCAGGTCGAGGTTGGATGCGCCGATTTCCGCGCGGATGCCGACCTCTTTAAAGGAAGTGATGATGGCATCTTCGAGGAGATGTTCCAGTCCCCCGCTTCGCACATAAATAAAGACCGCAATTAAGAGTAGTAAGAAAAGACTCAGTAGGCTGACTAAGATAATTTTGATTTTACCCTGCATAGCTTGGAGAAGTTTTTACCCGTTGTGGTTTCTGCAAAAGTTGGTTGAATCAAGCCAGTCTTTCGTTGCTTTTAATTATGCGATGATGTTGCCAGCACCGGTTCAGGCAGTGGCGCTACCGACGCCATCTTCCCCCCGCCCACTCACGCAGACGGTACTGACATTTATTTTTGTTTTTCCATCAACTCGATGCGATTACCAAACGGGTCGAAAAACGAAAACCTTTCGATAGCCGGAATATTGATTTCGTCTTTCACGCGCACACCCTTCGCTTCTAAATACTCTCTGATTGCCTGAAGGTTTTCAACTTCAAATGCCGGATGGCGTTTGGATTCACCTTGAAAAGCTTCGACGCCCAGATGCAATTGAATGTTGCCCATTTCAAACCACAGTCCGCCGCGCGGTTTCAGCGGTTCGGGCTTTTCAATCTCCGTCAGTCCCAGCAGTTCGCCGTAAAACGCCCGCGCCCGCGCTTCGTCGCCTTCGCGAATGGTCAATTGAACATGATGAATTCGGGTGAAGTTGATTTTCATTTATGGGTTATGAAGTCCAGAAAAATTTATCCGCCGTTTCGGTCGTTGCCCGGGCAATTTCATCAACAGATTTATTCAAACAATTGGCAACCTGTCGAAGCACATGGGGCAAAAACGCCGGTTCATTTCTTCCGTCTTTGGGTTTTGGTTGCATGTCGCGCGGCGTCAAAAACGGCGCATCGGTTTCAAGCATCAAACGATGCAAAGGAATTTGCCGAACCAGATTGCGCAAATGCAAACCGCGCCGCTCATCACAAATCCAGCCGGTTATGCCGATATGCAAATCGAGGTCGAGATAGGCTTTCATTTCATCGGCGTTGCCGGTAAAACAATGAACCACCGCGCACTCAAAATTTTTTCGGTAAGCCGATAATATTTCTTTGAAACGTTGATGCGCATCACGCTCATGTAAAAAGAGCGGCAGGTTCAATTCGCCTGCCAACTGAATTTGCGCTTCAAACCATTTTTCCTGAACCGGACGCGGCGAAAAATCTCTGTTGAAATCCAATCCGCACTCGCCAATGGCAACCACTTCATCATACTGAGTCAACCCTTTCAACGCTTTTATGGTTTCGTCATTACACTGTTTGGCGTTATGCGGATGAACGCCCGCCGTTGAAAAAAGAATATTCGGATAGCGGCTGGCAAGCTGTTGCGCATCGTGGCTGCTTTTGAGGCTGGTGCCGGTAATCACCATTGTCGTAACTCCGGCTGCCATTGCCCGTTTAATCACCTGGTCACGATCCGTGTTGAATGCTGCGTGAGCCAGGTTGACACCAATATCAATTAATTCCATTTCCTCTTGTTCGACTAAACTTTGGTCAGCAAATGACCGAGTTTGGCTTTTCTGGCGCGTAGCACCTGTTCATTCGATTCATTGGGTTCGATTTCAATCGGCACACGCTCGGTAATTTCCAAATCGAATCCTTCAATCGCCGCGCGCTTGACGGGATGATTGGTAATCAAACGCATTTTACGCACACCGAGCGCATGAAGAATCTGCGCGCCGATGCCGTAATCGCGCGGGTCCATTTTATGCACCCCGACGGTTTCGGCATCCGCATCAACCGCATCTTTATTCTGTTCGTCCATCACCTTGTAGGCTTTGAGTTGATTGACTAACCCAAGCCCGCGCCCTTCCTGTCTGAGATACAGCAGGACGCCTGCGCCCTCTTCGGCGATGAGTTCAAGCGAACGATGCAATTGCCATCCGGTGTCATCTCTCAAAGACCCGAATACATCGCCGAGCACACATTGCGAATGCACCCGCACCAGCAAACTTTTTTCCGAATCGATTGCGCCCTTCACTAACGCCAGGTGGACATCGGAATTGATGTCATTGGTAAAGGCGATGGCGCGAAAATCGCCATACACCGTCGGCACCTGCGCTTCGCCTGCGCGTTGCACCAGCAGTTCGCTTGCCATGCGATAGCTAATCAAATCGGCGACCGAGATAATTTTTATGCCGTGTTCCTGAGCAAATTTTTCAAGTTCAGGCAATCGCGACATCGTCCCGTCATCATTCATGATTTCGCAAATCACTCCGGCTGGCGTCAGTCCCGCCATGCGCGCCAGATCAACCGACGCTTCGGTTTGCCCCGGACGCACCAGCACGCCGCCGCGTCGCGCACGCAACGGGAAGATATGACCGGGACGCGCCAAATCCGCAGGTTTGCTGCGCGGGTCAACCGCAACTTGAATCGTCGTCGCTCTGTCGGATGCAGAGATGCCTGTGGTGACGCCGCGCCGCGCTTCAATCGAAACGCAGAAGGCAGTGCCGAGTGCTGCGGTATTTTCGGCTTCGGGCATCTGCAAAGGAATCTGCAAAGCTTCAAGACGTTCGGGAGTCATTGGCAAACAGATCAAGCCGCGTCCGTATTTCGCCATGAAATTGATAATTTCCGGCGTGACCTTTTCTGCGGCACAGGCTAAATCACCTTCATTTTCGCGGTCTTCGTCATCGACGATGATGACCATTCGCCCTTCACGAAAATCTTCAATTGCTTCAGGAATGGTGGCAAACATAATGTCTTACACTTTCTATGAAAACTATTCTCACAATACTTTTCTAACCCGCTCGGCTACTGCCTTGATAAACGCGGTATCTGATAGCAATTTTCTAAAATCATCTTGCTGACGTCTACGCTTGGACTTCTTAGCGGATCGTTCATTTTCAATATAGTGTCGTAGCAGGTTATTAATCTCTGCTTGATATGCCATTGATTCAGAGTTTTTAGAATGTTGCTTAAAGAACTCCACAATATCTGTGTCCAGATAAATGGCAGTTTGTGGATGTTGTTCAACATCATCTTTTTTTAAGTCAGGATATTTTTTCGCAAATCTCCCGCGCTGGGCAGTGTATTTGCCTGGCTTGAGTGCATATTCAGGGTCAGCGCCTTCTTTCAGCATCTGCTCATAATCAGCTTGAGTGATTTCAAATCGCTCCTTATTTGCCTTCATATAAACTCTCCTCGCGGCTTGTCGCTTGCCAGGCTGTTATGATGCGATAAATTTCTCCTTCTTCACTCTCGATGATGGTGTAAATCACGTCAACAAGCCCTTATTCGATAAACCAATTATTCCGTAACGCGACTCCTCAATCGAATGAGCTTCATCAAACTAATCGAAAGAAGCGGGGTCGAAGAAAACTGCTATTGCATCGTCGAATGAAATGCCGCGTTCCGCTTTGACCTCTTCCGCTTTTCTGACATCCCACTCAAACCGAGGATTCATCAATAGCCTTTCTCAATTAAACTCTCAAGCGTTAATTGATTGGCGCTTTCCTCATAATCGGCTTTATAGAGTAACAACCGCTCGACATATTTTGCGAGCACATCGACTTCGAGATTGACGCGGTCACCGGGTTTCAACTCTGCCAATGTGGTTTCGCGCCAGGTGTGCGGGATGACCGCCACTTCAAACCAATCACTGCCAAGTCCGGCAACCGTGAGGCTGATGCCATCGACGCAAATTGAACCTTTCATCGCGATGTAACGCATCAAGACTTTCGGCGCGCCAAACCGCAGACGATAGGCATTGCCTTCGGGCGTTGCTGAAATCAACGAAGCGGTTCCATCAACGTGTCCTTGAACCATGTGTCCGCCGAGTCGTTCACCGACGCCGAGCGCGCGTTCGAGATTGACCCGACTTCCGACGCGCAAATCGCCGAGCGTTGAGCGGGTCAAGGTTTCAAGCGAAGCATCGGCGGTGAATTGATTATCGGTCATGGTAGTTACTGTCAAATCAACCCCGTTGACGGTAATCGAATCGCCGATTTGTGTCCCTTGTAAAACTTTCCGGCATTCGATGACCAGGTAAGCGCCGCTGGCACGCCGCTCAATGCGCCGCACCCGTCCGACTTCCATAATTAAGCCAGTGAAAATGCCCATCAGTTCCATCAAATAAAAAAGCAAAAGTAAAAAGGGAAAGGTGAGGTTGACTACCCCTCTCATACAAAATAGTTAAACCCCACTTCGCTTGCTTACTTTTGCCTTTGCCGGTTTGGCGAAGAAAAAGTCTAACCGTGCGATTGAATGATTTCAAGGACACGGGCAATGACCTGGTCAACCGTCATCGTTGAGGTATCGATTAAAATTGCATCATCGGCTTTCACAAGCGGCGTGGCTTCACGTTCACGGTCACGGCGGTCGCGTTCGGCAAGCTCCGCTTTAATATGTTCAAATGAAACCTCGCTGCCTTTTTGTTTTTCTTCGAGCCAGCGACGTTCGGCGCGAACCGCAGGCGATGCCTCTAAAAATAATTTCACTTCGGCGTCGGGAAATACTTTGGTGCCGATGTCGCGTCCGTCCATCACCAGACCGCCGGACTTGCGCATCTCGCGAAGTTTATCAACCACGACTTCGCGAACCGTGGCAAGGGTGGCAACCACAGATGCCGCCTGGCTGACTTCGGGCAGACGAATTTCGCGAGTCACTTCCGCGCCATCGAGATACACTCGCAAGGCATCGGGGTCGCCTTCAAGTTTGATTTGCGAACCCCGCGCAATCTCGGTAACGGCATTTCGGTTATCAAGCGGCGTTTGCGATTGCAGAGCTTTTAAGGCGATGGCGCGATAGAGTGCGCCGGAATCGATAAACAGGTAGTTGAAGTATCTGGCAAGCGCTTTTCCTAAAGTGCTTTTTCCCACACCCGATGGCCCATCAATGGCGATGACAATATTATTCATTTCAGTTTGCGTTTGAACCGGCGGCGCAATCTTTTAAGAAAGCTGTGGTCTAAATCTTCTCGATAATAATGCCCGACCACGACCGGCGTCAGGTCTCTCTGCTTTTTGGCATATTTTTCGCAAATCAGTTCCAGGGTGGTTAATTGTTCTTCGGTTAATTCAGCCAATACGGTTTGAAATAAAAACTCATTTCGCGTTGCGCTTTTGAGCAGTCGATGGAGTGTGGTTACACGATCCTGATTTTGTGCCATGAAAATCCATCCCTCGAAATTTTTGGACTGGGATTATGAGGATGAGGTTTAATCTCACGTAAGCTCTATCGGGATGCCCGCGAAAAATACTCGAAAATTTTTCCGATTGCAAGTTTATCTTTCAAATAACCGGTTACTGGTTAGCCAATAATTCTTTTGCCCCCTGTTGTAATAATTGATTTGCTAATTGCTGTCCCAATCCTTCGGCATCGTTTACGTTGCCGTTCATCTGTTCGCGAATGATTCGCGAGCCATCGGCTTTTGCTACCAGCCCGTCCAATATCAATTCATCGCCAGCAACTCTGCAAAGCGCCGCAATCGGGACGATGCAACCGCCACCAAGTCCTTTTAAAAAACTGCGCTCGGCTGTACAAGCCAGTCGCGTAGGCAAATGGTCTATGGCTTTCAAAACTTCATTTACGCGCGCGTCATCCTGTCGCGATTCAATGGCAAGCGCCCCTTGGCCAACCGCCGAAAGCATAAAACGCGAATCCAGATACTCGGTGATGCGGTGGTCATAGGCGAGGCGACGAAGACCTGCGGCGGCTAAAATAATTGCCGCAAATTCGCCTTCATCAAGTTTTCTCAGTCGCGTATCGAGATTGCCGCGCACCGGAACGATCTTTAAATCCGGGCGCGCGGCACGAATCTGCGCTTCGCGTCTGAGGCTACTGGTGCCGAGAATTGCGCCTTCGGGTAACGCCGCAAAATTGGCGATGCCCCCGACGGCGACAAAAGCATCGCGCACATCTTCGCGTTCGCAAATCGCCCCGACGGTTAAGCCTGCGGGAAGTTCGGTCGGCAAATCTTTCAAACTGTGAACCGCAAGGTCAATCTGCCCGGCAAACATTTCGTCTTCGAGTTCTTTAGTGAAAAGTCCTTTGCCCTGTTCGCCGAGTTTCGGAAGCGACACATCCAACACGCGGTCGCCTTTGGTGGAAATGATTTTAATGTCGATGTGCAGGTGCGGGTGATGACGTGCCAACTCGGCTTTCACCCAGTTAGTTTGCCAGAGCGCCAGTTTGCTGCCGCGTGTGCCGATGGTTAATTTGTCGTTGGTCATTGGTCACTTGTCATTGGTCATTGAGGCGTTGTCAATTGGTCATTCGCAAAGATGGATAATTGACAACGTACCAATGACTAATCAATTTTTATCATCTTTCTTAATTCTTCGAGGGTATCCGCCGGTTCTTCGTTTCTTGCTGCGGCGCGCATTTGCATAATAATCGGATGTGAAAGTTTATTGACGAGCGCCGGAAGCAGGACTTCAGCGATTTTAATTTCCTGTTCGGGACTTAATTCACCAAGTTTTTTACGATGGCGTTTGAGTTCATTTTGCGCCAGTTGGGTGACAATCTGTTTGACTTCGACAATGCTAGGTCCGATGTCAAACGACCGCATATGTTTGATGAAATTATGCACTTCGGTTTCGATGATGGCTTCGGCATTGCGCGCCTCGCGTTCGCGTTCGCGGATATTGGATTCGACGACGCCTTCAAAATCATCTATATCGAACAGGAAAGCGTTATCGAGTTCGGCGACTTCCGGGTCGATGTTGCGCGGCACCGAAATATCTATAAACAGCAGCGGTCCTTTGCGTCGCGATTTCAAGGCGCGCCGCGCTTCTTCGGCGCGAATCACATAATCAGGCGCGCCGGTTGAACAGATGACAATATCGACGACCGGCATGACTTCATAAAAGGTTTCAAATCCGACGGTGCCGCCGTTGAACTCATGAGCAAAGCGTTCGGCGCGTTCTGCCGTGCGGTTCGTCACCAGCAATTTATTGCTTCCGGCTTCCATCAAATTCTGCGCAGCGAGTTCAGCCATTTCGCCTGCGCCAACTAAAAGTATGGTTTTGTTGTTCAACTCACCGAAGATTTTTTCCGCGAGTTCGACAGCCACAGAACTCACCGACACCGGCAGTTGGGAAATCGCGGTTTCGGTGCGCACCCGTTTGGCAACGTTGATCGTGCGGTGCATCAATTGGCTGAGAATACGCCCGACGGTTCCGGCTTCGATGGCGTTGCGATAGGCTTCTTTCACCTGCCCGAGAATTTGCGATTCGCCGAGCACCATCGAATCGAGGCTCGACGCCACACGGAAGAGATGTTTAATCGCGTGATCCTGCGAGTGACGGTAAAGGTGATGATGGATGGTATCAACCGAAAGGCTATGAAAATCGCAGATAAAGTTGGTTAAACGATGGAGTCCGGGTTCAGCGCCCGCCGGCGATGAGGCAATCAGTTCAACGCGATTACAGGTCGAGACAATCACCCCTTCGTCAATCGTCTCCTGATCGACGAGATTGGCGAGCGCCTCCGCCAGACAGGCTTCGTTGAACGCTACGCGTTCGCGTATTTCGACGGGCGCGGTGCGGTGACTGAGACCTACAAGAACAATATTCATAAACGATAGTCTGGAGTCTGGAGTCTGGAGTCTGTTGTGCCAGCGCCTTTCACCTCTGACTAAATCTTTGCGCCGCCAGTCAAAGTTAAATCAGGGACTGCGGACTCACGACTCCAGACTCCAGACAGTTTTAGCCAAATACGTGCAACGTTCCTAAATATCGGACACCGATTAAACTGCCGACAACTAAAATAAAACTGATAATCGAAGCCAGCGCCGCCGTGCGTCCGCCCCAACCGGCGCTGATGCGCGATTGCAACATCAACAGATAAATCACCCAGATGAAGATGACGAACATTTCCAGGGGTTGTCCGTGCCAGAATACGCCATCGCGGGTGCGCGACCAGGCGATGCCTGCGGCAATGCCGAGCGTCAGCAGGACAAAGCCGATAGCTGAGGCTTTAAAACTGATGGCATCGCAGGTTTCGAGGCTCGGCAGGCGATAAAAAATCGTGCCGAATCGTTTCCTTTTCAATTCGCGCTCTTGCAGGATATACATCAAGGCTGCGCCGAATGAAATAAAGAACGCCGCGTAAGCCAAAAGAATCAATCCGGCGTGTGCCGGGAATAATAATTTCTGCAAAGGTTCGGTCGAACCTTCCGGGCGCTCCGAGGTGCCGGTGGCGAGCGCCGCCACCCAGGTCAACACAAAAACGATGGGCAGCACAAAGGCTTTCAAGGCATTGGCGTGATACCAGCGGGTGGCAATAAAAAAACAGACGATCAATGACCAGGAGAGAAACGCGCACATCTCCTGAGTGCCGACAATCGGGCAACGATTTGCGGTAAACCCTTTCCAGATTAACCAGACCGTGTGCGCTAAGAATGAAATTCCTAACGCAACATTAGCGGCCCTTTGCATAACCGGACGTTTCGTCGTCAAGGTAAAAATTGCCTGACCTACACAAAAGGTATAACCGAGAAGAATAATGACCCATAAATAATCCATAGCCGCCTCCGGCAAGGTAAACTCACCGCACCCATTCTACCTTGTCAGGAAAAGCGAATCAATTTTTCTCAAGGCTAGACCGCACAAAAGGTTGGGGATGAGCGCAGGAAGGTGAGGTTCGCGATAAATGGGCAGGCGCAATTTCCGTAGATTGATTGGCTTTTTACTCCCCAAATTGATAAACCGGAAGCTTGAGTGACGCCCCTTTTCCCGGCAATAACCCATCCTTTATCCCTATTTTTTATTCGGCTTGACTAAGTTCCCATTCATGCATAATATTCGGCGTCGTTTACAAGCAGTAATGAGTAATCAATAGTTTGAGCCAGGCACTTCTCCTCTGACGCCGGTATTCAAAGGCATTAAATGAAGGTTTTTAGTTATTGAATATATTTTTCTGTTTATTAGGTTTTCTGTTTATTAATTAATCGCTCTTTTGAGTTAAGTCAGTCATTAAATAAAGAAAATCAGCAACAAGGATTTCCGGAAACTTTCTGCTGACATTCTTTGCTCTCGGCGTTCGTCAACAATTCTAAGCATTAGGCATTATTGGTAAAGTTCAAAACTTATGGAGGACCGTAAACATTATGAAAAGATTTGCTCGTTTTTCTTCAGGGCGAAAGCCTGTGGAGCGGACGGCATCTTCATCTACTCCCAGACGGAAGTTCAGATTTAGAGTTATTGCCCTCTCCGTTCTCCTGTGTTCCTTATTCATCATCTTGCCCGCTCTTTTCAGAGCCGGAGTATCGTCTGCCCAAAAGGGCAGTAAACTCGTTCCCTCTTTCAGTCAGGCGCAAGCTATGGTGGTGACGCCAGCTCTCAGGGACATCAAGCCGGAAATTTTGACCCCGGAACAACTGGCGAAAATCGCTCGCGAAAGAGAGATTAAAAAAGAGAAGAACGCTTCCAACGTCAAGCGGATTCGCCCGGAATGGGACCCGAAAAAGACCACTAACTTTTTAGATCGGGCGATAAACAACGCCAAGGATCCGCAAAGCACTGCCGTCACCAATCCGATTCAGAATTTCGACGGCCCGGAAGCCGATGACCTGCCCGCACTATTTGGCGGGCGGTTTGCGCCGCCCGACACCAATGCGGCGGTGGGCCCAAACCATGTGGTTTTTGCCACCAACAGTATGATTGAGGTCTTCAATAAGACCGGAACCTCACTGCTTGGGCCAGTGAGAATCAGTAGTTTACTGGTGGGCATCGCCAATGCCACCGATGATGATGGCGACCCGATTGTGCTTTATGACTCGCTTGCCGACCGCTGGTTCATCAGTCAATTCAATCTGCGTTTTAATGCAAGCAGCCAGATGCACATGCACGTCGCCGTATCCCAAACCGGTGATCCGACCGGCGCGTGGTACGCTTATGACTTTTTAACTAATGCCGGGAGATTCGTTGACTATCCGCACGTCGGCGTCTGGCCCGACGGCTATTACATGGCGAGCAACGATTTCAACACTTCAGGCACGGCTTTCCTCGGTGCCGGATGCTACGTCTTCGAGCGCGCCAAGATGCTGGTTGGCGACCCGACGGCGAAGATCATCGGCTTCAACTTGCCAAATACCGAAGGCGGCATGTTGCCGACCAACCTACAGGGCTTCACCGCACCGCCGGTCAATACGCCAAACCTGTTCATCGAGTTTGACGCCGACGAGTTCGGTGCCGCCACCGATTTGATTCGCGTCTTCGAGTTTCGCCCGAATTACACGACTCCGGCATCTTCGACATTAACTCAACTGTCGGATATTCCAGTGGCGGCGTTTGATGCCCGTAATCCATCGGGGCGCGCCGACATCGCTCAACCGGCAGGCGGCGAAGGGCTGGATTCCATTGCTGACCGCCTCATGCACGCCTTGAACTTCCGCGTGTTGTCGGGCGGCGTGCAATCTTACGTATTCAACTGGTCGGTCAACGTCAGCGGCGTCACTCCAACCAGTTCAGCCACTTATCAGGCAGGCATTCGCTGGATGGAATTGCGGCGCAATGCCGGAACCGGCGCGTTGACCATCAACCAGGAAGCGACTTATGCGCCGGGTTCAGGTAGCGGCACCGGTCGCGACTTGTGGATGGCGTCTGTGGCTCAAGACGGCGAAGGCAATATCGCACTCGCAGCTAACGCCAGCGGCACCAGCCCGGCGCTGAATCCCACAGCGATTTACACCGGACGGTTGGCTGGCGACCCTGCAAACACGTTGCCGCAAGGTGAAATAGATGCGTTTTCAGCCGTCACCAGAGGGGTACAAACCGCAACCTCGAATCGCTGGGGCGATTACAGTTCATTGTTTGTTGACCCATCCGATGAATGCACTTTCTGGGGAGCGTTTGAATATGTTGATTCCCCAACCGCAACTTTTGACTGGAATACCCGCGCCTTCAGTTTCAAAGTCAATCCGACTTGTGTGACTGCGCCGCGTGGCACGATTAATATCAACGTAACCAACTGCGTTAGCGGTAATCCGATTGCCGGTGCGGTTGCCACCACGGCTGATGGGTTTTTCAGACAGACGAGTGCTGGCGGGACGGCTTCCATGACAGTTTCACCGGGAACCTACACGATCACCGTAACGGCACCCGGCGGCTTTAGCACCTGCACCCAAATGGTAACGGTTACAGCCGGCGGGACGGCAACCGTCAATTGCTGCCTGGCACCATCAGCTATCATCACCAGTGCTGGCGCAACCATCGTAACCGAAGGATGTACCCCGGCAAATGGCGCCATTGACCCAGGTGAAAACGTTACCGTCAGCCTCTGTGTGCAGAACACGGGCGGATTGGATACGACGAATCTGGTTGGCACCCTGCAAAACACGGGTGGCGTGACCGGCGCGGGCGCTCCGCAAAATTACGGAGTTGTGGTTGCCGGTGGTCCTGCGGTCTGCCGCAACTTCACCTTCACGGCATCGGGCACTTGCGGCGGCACCCTCACCGCTACTCTGGATTTGTCTGATGGCGCAACTAACCTTGGCACCGTCACCTATACGTTCACGCTCGGTGTCTTGAACACTGCCTTGTCTGAAAACTTCGATGGCGTCACCGCTCCTGCCCTTCCGGCTGGCTGGGTCGCTACCGAAAACCAAGACGTCGCCGGTAACTCCAACCCCTGGGCTACCCAAGCCGCTACCGCTGATACCGCACCCAACAGCGCCTTCACCAATGATCCGAATAATATTTCGGATGAATGGCTCGATACGCCGACCCTCAATCTCCCGGCGGGTCCTGCGGTGTTGACCTTCCGTAACAATTTCGATATGGAAAACACCTTTGATGGCGGGGTTGTCGAAATCTCCATCAACGGCGGGGCATTCACCGACATCATCACGGCAGGCGGTTCGTTCGTCGGCGGCACTCAGGGTTACAATGGCACCATCAGTGTCAACTTCTCCAGCCCGATTGCCGGTCGGCAAGCCTTCACCAATACCTCCAGCGGTTACGTCACTACCGGCATCAATCTGCCCGCTTCGTCTCAAGGGCAACCGGTCGTCATTCGCTTCCGTCGGGCAACCGACACCAGCGTTGCCGATGTCGGCTGGCGTATTGACACCATCACCCTCACGGCTGGCTTCACCTGTTGTACCACCGGTGGCGCTTGTACCCTCACTTGTCCGGCAAATGTCACCCAAAGCAATGACACGAATCAGTGTGGCGCGGTGGTCAACTATCCTGCACCGACAACCACCGGCTCTTGCGGTACAGTGACCTGCACCCCGCCATCCGGGTCGTTCTTCCCTGTGGGCACAACCACTGTCACTTGCTCTGAATCCGGCGGCGGCGCAGCGCCCACAGGCGGCGGCGCGACCTGTTCATTCACCGTCACCATCAATGACACTCAACCGCCGTCAATCACCTGTCCGGCTAACGTGACCGCAGTCACCCCGACGCCGGGCGCGGCAACTGCTGTGGTCAATTATCCGCCGCCAACCGCTTCGGATAATTGTCCAGGGGTAACGACCGCTTGTGTACCGCCTTCCGGGTCAACCTTCGCGGTTGGCGTCACGACGGTGACTTGCACAGCGACCGATGCCGCAGGCAACACCGCGACCTGTACATTCACCGTGGCGTTATTCAACGCTTCATTGCAGGATGAATCAGCCGCCTGCAATTCCTCGGCGTTGTTTAATACGACCAATGGCGCTTATCGCTTCTGCTGCGATGGCACAACCTTTACGGGAACCGGCACCGTGAAGAAACAAGGTAATGTGTACACCTTGACGCACAACGCGCCGGATCGTCGCGTGTTGTTACAGATTGACGGCTCGACCAAGAAGGGCAATGGCAGTTTGCAAAGCCCGCCGGGGACGTTGCGTTGTACGATTCGTGACGACAACATTACCAACAACACCTGTCTTTGTGGCATGCCGGTTATGCCGGTAGGATCAACGCCTAAAAAATAACCATCAACCACGACTGACACAGTCGTAAAACCAAAAGGCTGGATGAACGTTCATCCAGCCTTTTTTTAATGGCTCAATAACTGCGCCAATCACCTTATGAAACCCCGATTGGTTATTTTTCCGGTTCTTGAAGGCTTTCGCGGCGAGCCTTCAGATTTTCCCAGAATTCCTGATAACCCGGGCTGGCTCTTAACGCCTCCCATCTCGGGTCAACCGCAAACCACCTGAAATTTTCATTGCCCATTTCAATGGCACGCAATAGCCATTCAATCGCCTTGTCTTCCTGCTTATCAAGCGCATACACGGATGCCAGCCGATAAGCATTATCCTGATCGGCGTAGGCGGTCGCTTCAACCTTTTCATCAATCAATTCAAAAGCCCGGTCACGTTCACCTCTGGCAAGATAAGCTGCCGCCAGATGTAATTTGTGAGAATGGAGTTCAGGATTTTTCGCCAATACCGCTTCCATAATCTGTGTCGCTTTATCGATTTGCCCTTCAAAATAAGCGATCACCCCGCTTTGTATTTTTAAATTCGGATGGTTCGGTTCAATGGCTAGCCCCATAGCGATTTCGCTTTTCGCTTTTGCCCAGTCGCGTTGATAGACATAGATGCGGGCACGGTTATAGCTTGCGAAAACGATGTCGGTCGGGCTGATTTTCAAATAGGCTGCCCACTGCTCCAACGCTTTTTCATATTGCCCAGACAACCGATAGACATATGCCGCCGCCGAATGCACAGACGGTTCATTGGGCGCTTTTTTCAGCAACCGGCGAATCTCCGCTCTGGCTTGTTGCGAACGCCCTTCAAGCAAATCGATGTAAACCATTCGCACACAGGATTCGATGAGATTGGGGTCTAATGCCAGAGCCACTTCAAAAGCCGCTTTCGCCCGCGTGTAATATTCGACGCCGCCGATGCCTTTCAAAACATAGTTCAAATAGCAAAGCCCCAAACCGCTATGCGCCAGCGCAAAATCGCCATCCATATCCAGGGCGCTTTCAAATAACTCAATCGCTTCTTCGAGGTCTTGCACGTTGAGGGTCTGGGTGAGGAATTTGTAAAGCACGGTGCGGGCTTTCAAATAATTTTCATAAGCCTGCGGATTTTCGGTCGGCGATTTCTTCGCGAGTTTGGCTTGCTCTTTAGAGGTCGTGCGCACCCGCAAGCCTTCGACAATCAACTGTGAAATCGTGTCCTGCAAAGTGATGATGTCTTTTGCATCGACATCAATCTTTTCGCTCCACAAAATATCGCCCGACGCCACATCAATCAATTGCGGCGTCACCCGAAAACGGTCGCCCGCTTTGATATAACCGCTGACGAGTACCGCATCAACCGTCAGTTGATTGCCAATGGCGCGCGGGTCAATCTCTTTGCCTTGAAATTGCGCAATGTATGATGACGGACGAACAATCAAATCGCGCAGTTGTGCCAGTTCAGTTATCACACAATCGGCAAGGCTGAAACTGTAAAATTCATCGGCAGAATTTCCCGATAAATTTTTAAACGGCAAAATCGCCAGAGCTTTTTTATCGCGCGACTTCCAGGTGGTTGTCGCATCCGATGGCGGAGTGGATTCAATTTTGGACGGTGATGAATCGGTCGTCGGCGTGCCGGTATCTTGCAAATCATCGACTGCCGGTTGCGATTTGCCGAAAGCCTTTTGCATCCAACCGGCAAGGCGACCGGCAAGCCCCGTCTCTTTTTGCGGGCGGGTTGAAGCGCGATAAGCCGAACTGAATGGTGCTCCTCCGCCGCTTTGTTGTGAATGGAAACTGCGGGCAAAGGCGCGCAATTCATCAAGCATGGCATCAGCCGTTTGGTAACGCGCCGTTTTATCTTTTGCCAGGGCTTTCAGGATGATGTTCTGAAACCGCAAAGGGACATTTTCAAGCGCGTCAGGTTCGGTATGCAAAACCGCGTGCATCACATCCACAGAAGTTTTCCCGCGAAACGGCAATCGTCCGGCGAGCATTTCATAAATCACAATACCGAGACTGAAAATATCGCTGCGCGCATCAGCGGCTTCCCCGCGCGCCTGTTCCGGCGACATATAACTTGCCGTGCCGAACGGTTTTCCGAGTTGCGTGAGTTCATTGACGATGAGCGATTCGTCGCTTGAAGTTTTCGTCAGTTTCGCCAATCCGAAATCGAGAATTTTGATCTGTCCGCGTTCATTAATCATCACATTGGCGGATTTGATGTCGCGGTGCAGGACATTTTTGTGATGCGCTTCGGCAAGCGCGTCGGTGATTTGCAAAGCGAATTCGAGCGCCTGTTCGACCGGCAATGGGCGACCGTTGATATACTTTTTCAAATTCTGCCCCTCGATATAAGGCATCACGAAAAAGAGAAGGTTATCGACTTCGTTGATTTCATAAACCGTGCAAATGTTGGGATGGTCGATTGAAGAAGCGGCGCGCGCTTCTCTTAAAAAACGGGTGCGGGCTTTTTCATCGCCGACCAGTTCAGTGGCTAAGGCTTTGATGGCGACCGCGCGATGCAGTTTGGTATCTGTGGCTTTATAAACAATCCCCATGCCACCTTTACCAATCTCTTTCAATATTTTGTAGTGCAGTATGGTTCTTCCAACCATCGTGTTTAACCTTTAACGTCCTGAATCTGATTATACACTCAGCCCTTACTCGCACAAGATGAAAGCCCGATGAATCAAAAAAGAAAACTGCTTTTCCAGTAACTTTTCCTAACCGCTGTGACAATTTTTGCAAGTCGCCCGCGCTAACCGATGCCTTGAACCTCAAGGTTTAACAACGACCATTTACCGATTCAGGGAAGCTCATCATCTGAAATCGCCATTTTTTTTCAAACCTGACACCGGAATAAAAATTGCTCAATAAATTTACCCTTACCCTTTTGTGGTGGTGCGCCCGTTGCGGGGTTTGGGGTATCACAGCCAGTCAAAAATACGCGGCAACCGATTAATGTGTGAATTAAATTTTCAGGAGGCAGCGACAATGAATTATTCGGCGAATCAAATTAGCGCTTACTATCTGGAACTGGAAAGGCTAATTGAACGAATCGAACGCGCCACTACGCATTATCAGGTATTAGGCATCGAGCGCACTGCCACGCCTGAACAAATCAAAGCCGGTTATTATCACACGATGAAGCTTTTGAAATTGCTGCGTTTCAAAACCGCTTTCCTCATGCCGCCCGACATGGTTCAACGATTGCGCGGCGCAACCGAAAAAGCCTCCGCCGCTTTTTTCGTGCTCATGCATTTCGGCAAACGCACCGAATATGACAATGCTTTGCGCGATAACGCCAAAGCGCCAATCAATGTCGATAAAATTCTTGGGCAAAAACCTCCAGCCAATCCTCAAAATTCTCAACTGCCCTCCGCAAAAATCAATGACCTCAGACGCGAACAACGGGTCATCGTCAATCGCGGGACAACCGGCAAATTGAATGCCAAGGTGATTCACGCAACCGAAGCCATTGTGCGCAGCGCCGCCAACAAGGTGATGTTCACCAAACCGGTTGAACTGACCAGTGAAAAAGTGGCAGATCGCACATTGGAAAAACTCCGCCGGTTTCAACGCTTCAACCTATCCCTGCCGACCTACGTTGCGGGTTACGGAAAAGATGGCAAGAAATGGCAGGAGATGACCCACACGATTGATGTCAGCAAAGGTGGCGTGTCACTCAGATTGACTCGTCGTTTAAGACATGGTCAGGTGGTGCATTTGACCATGCCGTTTCCGGTCAAATTACGAAATCATGGATTTGGCGAGCCGAGTTATAAAATTTACGCCATTGTTCGTCGCATTGAGCCATTGAAAAACGGTTCGCGAGAAATGGGATTGGAATTTCTTCAGGAAGCGCCGCCCAACGGCTACCACGAAAAACCCGCCAGTGTCTATCGCACCGAATCCTGGCAAGGACAGGATCGACGACGCGAACCGCGCAAAGCTCTGAAAGAAACCGTCACCATTGAATACCTCAATCAAATGATGCACACCATCGGCGAAGAAAAAGGACTCACCGAAAATATCAGCGCCGGCGGCATGCGCGTCTGTTTACAAGCCGTCCCCCCTGAACTCGAAGTCGTCAAAGTCATCAGCCCGACTCATAACTTCAATAGTCTCGCGGTGATTCGCAACCGTTTTTTCGGTAGCGACAAACTCGAACGCCTCTGCTTACAGTTCGTTGATAAGCAATGGAACTTGTGATAAAAAAATTTTTCAAATAAAAGAAGACCAAAATCCGTCATCCCCAGTCTTATTGCCTGAATGCCTCGACACGTTAGCAAAACGTGCGAAGCGTTAAATGATAGTTTGCTCCGATGAGGAGAATTTTTTGAATAAGAATTTAGGATAGGAGAAAAAGATGAGAGGAAAAACCATTTCTATTTTAGTCACTCTGGCAACCGTCACGTTGTTACTGACGAGCGCCTTCGGACAAGGAACCGCGCGAGGTCGTTATTACACCAAAAGTCAAGTTGACAATATTATTAAGCGCGTTGAAACCAACAGCGATAAATTGAAAGATACGGTTGATAAATCGCTTGACCGCAGCATTCTCGACGGCAGCAATCGTGAAGATAACTGGAATGAACAGGTCAAGGATTTGGAAAAAGCCCTTGATGATTTGCGCGACGATTTTGACCGTCGAGACCGTTGGATTGAATCGCGTCAAAAAGTTGCAGAAGTTTTACGCGAAGCCGATGAAGTGGGAAGAATCTGTAGTAAACCGGTGTTTGGCAGCAAGGTTCATAAACTGTGGGCTAAGGTTCGCGCCGATTTAAATACCCTCGCAGGGGTTTACAATTTGCCGCGCATTAAATATTAAGCATCAAGCGGATTGCGAATTTATTGATTCAGTTCGCAATCCGCTTTCTCGGTTTTGATTTTACCAACTTCTTACAAATCAGTTTGAGCGCCTCATCTGCTTCGCTCACAAAAAACAACTCCCTGTAATTTAATCGCTCGAAAAATTTTCGACTCACTGCATCTGCATTCATCACAATCACCGGTTTGTGATTTTTAATTGCCAGGGCGATTTCCGAAATCGTTCCTGCGCCGCGCGCCCCGCAAGCCACCACGACATCGCTTGACAGCACATTGATATTGTTGCGCGCCTGCCCAATGTCTGTGATGATGGCGACATCGACATATTTCGAGATTTCAGATTTTCGGTCAGGCAGAATGCCAATGGTTAAACTGCCTGCGATAGATTTTGCGCCGCGACTGGCTGCGTGCATCACCCCGGCGTTGCGACCTCCGGTGAGTAACACCCATCCTTGTCTGGCAATCAACTCACCCAAGCGGAAAGCCATCTGCAACTCTTCTCTGCTGGCGTCTTCGCCTGCGCCCATCACCCCGACAATAAAATTACGCATAAGGGTTCACCAAGGTTATCTGACATAAATCGGGTTGCTATAAATCCACGGTCGCGCTTCCCCATCAAACGTCAACCACGCTTCGACGCGATAAACGCCCGCTTCTTTTAACGCCAATTCCAGTTTATCGCTTTGTAATGTCTCAATCACTTCGCCATTACGAATCAGTTTTAATGAACAGGTCACAGGCGTTTCAACTCTGAGTTTCAACCGATCAACCAGTTTCACTTCGTCGCCCATCACGGCGACTCGTTTACCCCTGGCTTCGGCAATAAACGCAAAGCCTGTCGCCTCGCATAACCAGTTGTGCGCAACATAAGCGTGCCCCTGTTGCAGGGCTTCGCGCACCGACGGCTCATCCAACCGATTGGTGAGAATATGCGTGTTCACATAATTCAAACTGCGGTCGTAAATGTCGAGGTCAAGTTTGGCAATCAGTTCACCGGCTTTTCTGCCGCGTGTGAGTTCGCTGATGCCAGGCGCTTGCTCTTTGGTGATTTTGCGGGTTTCCCGACGCGAACCGATGTAACCGATTTCAACGGTGTTTTCATCGAGGCAGGTCACGGTAAAAATCTGATTGTGATGACAATCATTGGCTGCAACACCGGTGACGCGATGTTGCAACAAGTCTTTATCCCATTTCGCAATCGTTCCTGCGAGATAATCCTGTTGCGCGCCGAAAACTTCTTCGGGAAATTCATTGAGGGCAGTTTGAAAATCATTCAAGCGTTGGGCATCCGTAAGCGTCGCCATCAACCACAAGTAAAACGTATTTTCATCTTTTATATCCGAGTGATGATTGTAAATCTCTATGCCATCGAGTTGGCTGGTATCCCAATCCGGTCGTTCTTCAACGTGCGATAAAAAAATATTGCCACCGGGTGCTTTTATCATACGAATGTATTCGTCGCGGGTTTTCCTGGGTTGATTTTTGATCGAAGCTTGCGGATAAACCAGAAAACCTTCGTGTTCGGCTCCCGGTATAAACAACACGCCATCGCGCAAGCCGCGCCAACTGTCATTAATGAAATCACGTTCGGGTCGAACATGGTCTGTGAGCATAATGATTTTCACACCCGCGCGTTTTGCGGCTTCCAGAAGCTCAGGACGTGTGCCACCGGTGTGCGATGAATCTTCGGCGTGCGCGTGCATAATCGCGCGATAATCCGTAAGCCCGGTTTTGAGTTTTACCGGATGACGCGCTTGGCGGTAACGCAAACGGTCAGCGTGGACAGATTGCAATCGCTCGATTTTCAGGCGCTCGGTGCTTGAATATTTCCTACCCACACCGAGCGGTTTTTGCCCGAAAACATTGAGCGAAATTGCAACCAAACTGAGAGCAACTAATCCGAGAGTAATTTGCTTTTGCATTATTTTTTAATCGCGCTTTCCCGGTCTTTACTGGCTGCCACTTCCACGTCATTCAATATTTTCTGCAAAGCCGGTTTATCTAAATATTTTCCGCCAAGCATCACCCCGGCAATCTTTTTAATATTGCCGATATTTTCCAAGGGGTTGGCTTCAAGCAAAACCACATCGGCAAGCTTTCCGACTTCAATGGCGCCAAGGGTTTTCTCCATACCAAAAAATTCCGCAGGGTTGCGCGTCGCGCTCTGCAATGCCTCCATCGGTGTGAGTCCAATATCACTCACCAGCAATTCCAATTCTTCCGCCAAACTGAAACCGGGATAAACCAGAGGTGAACCGGTATCGGTTCCCGCCATCATTCGCACCCCGGCTTTATGCAGCTCGCGAAAATGTTGTTGGTAAGCTTGCATCACTTTTGTCCAATCCGTTGCGGATTCAAATTTTTTGATTTTGACCTGGGTATCCCATAAATCCAGCAAACTGGCAGACAGATATTTTCGCCGCGCATCAATTTTATTCTCACGGTCGTTGATCACCGCAACCACATCTTTATCGGGTATGAGCCGCACACTTTTCATGGTAATCCAGGTTGGCACCACCCACGTTTGGTTTTTCACCAATCGCTCATAAGTCTGTTGACGTTCTTCGTCCGTGAGTTTCATTAAGGCATCCATGCCGTGCTCGATGCTTTTCTGTCCGGCATCCGAGGCTTCGATTAAAGTCACGCCGGTCGGCGCGTGCCCGACAAACATCAAGCCCGCGCTTTTGGCTTCCGTTGCCATTGCCAGGTAGGCTTCGCGTGAAATGTTGGTGCGAAACTTGATGAAATCCACGCCATCTTTGACCAATTTCTGAATCGCCTGTTTCGATTGTTCGGGATTGGCGACACCCATTCGACCTTTGAGGATGGCTGGGTTATTCGGTTTGTTGATAAACGCGCCGATGCGTCTAAGCATATTTAAAAAATTGGCGCTTTCGATAATCGAACCGGCGGTTTTAATCTGTGGGCTTAATATTTCACCATTGGCGCTGGCTGCTTTCCAGGATTTCAAAACCTCCCAGTCGCCGCCCATATCGCGCACGCTGGTGACACCGTTGGCGATAAACAGTGGAAGCGAAAAATCTTTACTCAATGTCAGATGGGTGTGCATATCCCAGAGACCGGGAATCAGAAATTTGCCCTTGGCTTCGATTTTCTGCGTGCCTTTCGGCAATTTGACTTTGTTGGATTTACCGATGGCGACGATTTTATCTCCGGTTATCAACACCGCCATATCGCTTTGCAAAGGGTTGCCCGTCGCATCAATCACCGAAACGTTGGTAAAGACAATCGAGGGTGGCGGTGTTTTTTTATCCGCTTGTTGCGAATACGTCGCAATCGTAAAAAGTAAAATTAAAACCAGAGGCACAATTATTTTTTTCATATTGGTGATCACTTTTAAGAGTTCAAAACGTTGGTTGGCAAGCATATCACGTCATCACAAACTTTTAAATTTTGTGCGGAAGGAAAGCTTGGGTGTAGAATGCAGCTTAAAATTCTTGCAAGGATTTTCATGTCGCAACAACTCTCTTTTCTCGAACAACTGATGCAGGAGCGCGAACCGCTGACGGTTTCCGAACTCACGGCGCAAATAAAAATCCTGGTCGAGAATCGTTTCGCTGATGTCTGGGTCGAAGGCGAAGTTTCCAATTTCAAACGCCACTCTTCCGGTCACTGGTATTTCTCTTTAAAAGACGAAGGCGCAACCCTCAGATGCGCGAGTTTCCGTATGCAAAACCGTTTAATTCGCTTCACCCCCGAAGACGGGTTGAAGGTTCGGGCGCGCGGTCACTTATCGCTTTATGAAACGCGCGGCGATTATCAAATGATTGTCGAATACCTCGAACCGGTTGGTATGGGGGCGCTGCAACTGGCATTCGAGCAACTCAAACGACGACTCGCCGCCGATGGACTTTTCGATATTGAACACAAGCGCGAAATCCCCGCTTTGCCGCGTTGCATAGGGGTTGTGACTTCGCCGACCGGCGCGGCGCTACGCGATATTTTGCGGGTGTTAAAACGCCGCAATGAAAGCGTCAATGTGCTGATTGCCCCGGCGCGTGTGCAGGGCGAAGGCGCGGCAAAGGAGATTGCCCGCGCGATTGAAAATTTAAACGCCCAGGACGATGTTGAAGTGATTATCGTTGGACGCGGCGGCGGTTCAATCGAAGACCTCTGGTGTTTTAACGAAGAGACGGTGGCTCGCGCAATTTATAATTCGCGGGTGCCGGTCATCTCTGCCGTCGGACACGAAACCGATTTTACGATTGCCGATTTCGTCGCTGATTTACGGGTTGCAACGCCTTCGATGGCAGCCGAAGTTGTATCGATGGCGCGCGAAGAGGTGATATTAAGACTCGCGGGACTCGTGCAGGAAATGTACAACGCGATTCGTTATAAACTCGCCGACGCGCAACACGAACTCGCAGACATCGTTTCCAGCCGCGCCTTTTTGGAAATCCCTTCGCGCATTAAAACCTACCGGCAACGTTTCGACGATGCGATTTACGCAATGGAATCGGCGCTCAGAAAACAGATAAGAAATAAACGAGCGGTTCGCGAGCAATTCAACATTCGCGTGCGTGACGCCAACCTCAAACATAAGCTGGCGCGTCAAAGCGGCGAACTGGGCATTCTTTCCACAAGGCTTGCGGCAGCAATCAAAAATCAAACCGACCATCAACGCGAATCGTTTGCCATCACTGTTGGTAAATTGCAGGCACTTTCACCGCTCGCGGTTTTATCGAGGGGCTACGCGATTGCTTTCGATGATGAGAACAAAATCATCAAGCGCGCCATAGATGT
The DNA here is from genome assembly GCA_040754075.1 of Acidobacteriota bacterium. NCBI lineage: Bacteria > Pseudomonadati > Acidobacteriota > Acidobacteriota bacterium. Next base: position 28,714 of record JBFMDH010000030.1, on the reverse strand, counting down.
GCAAAGCGGCGACGCGGTTCGCATACGCCTTGCCGAAGGCGAAATCGAATGCACAAAAAAATAATTCAAGCGAAAAATCTTCCGCACCGATGAACGACGTACTTCACTCAAGTAAAATCCGATTTTAAATCTGAAAGGAATATTGAATGGACGCAAATCAACCAACCGTTACACCCGAAAAAATTATGCAGGATTTATGGGCGGCGCGAAACACCATGGCGCTCGTCAGTGGCGTTGATCTGGACGTTTTCACGCACATCGCTCAGGGCAAAAATACTTTGAATGATTTAGCCAAAGCCACGAAAGCCAGCAAACGCGGACTTAGTCATTTGCTCGATGCGCTGGTGGGCACCGGTTATTTGAACAAAAAAGGCGATAAATACGGACTCGAACCGGTGTCGGCAGCGTTTCTGATTAAAGGTCAAAATCCATATATGGGCGCGTTCGCTCAGGAGACCAAATTAAATTACGACGCCTGGGGACAACTGACCGAAGTCGTCAAGACCGGTCGCCCGATAGTCGCAGTTGACCAGGAACAAGCCGGGCGCGATTTCTTTCCGAGACTGGTTGCAGCAATTTTCCCGATGAGTTTCGGCGGCGCAAGCGCAGTTGCCGCAAGCCTTCCTGAAAAGAAGCGCAAACAGATTAAAGAGATTTTAGATGTCGCGGCAGGTTCGGCTGCGTGGTCGCTCGCTTTTGCGCAAGCGATCCCCGATGCCCGTGTCACCGTTCTGGATTACCCGGAAGTCACGCCGATTGCGCGGCAATTCGTTGACTCATTCGGATTGAACGACCGTTACACTTACATTGATGGCAATCTGCGCGAAATCAATTTCGGGCGCAACAAATATGACCTGATCCTGCTCGGTCATATCATCCATTCGGAAGGCGAAAAGTGGGGCAAAAAGTTAATCAAGAAATGCGCCGCAGCACTAAAAGAAGGCGGCATTTTGTTGATTGCCGAAATGGTTCCCAATGACACCCGCACCGGTCCCGCGATGCCGCTGGTCTTCGGACTGAATATGCTGATTCATACCAAAGAAGGCAGCGTGTTTACCATGAAAGAGTACAAAGTGTGGCTCAAGGAAGCCGGGTTCAAACGCATCTGGACGGTTGACGCGCCCGCGCCTTCGCCCATAATCTTGGCGTCGAAGTAAAACAGTCCGTAGTCCGTAGCCCGTAGTCAGTCGTTTTCTGAATCTGATTCATTTCAATAAGCGAAGCAGTTGACTTAAAGCTACGGACCACGGACTACGGACTACGGACTAATGACAAAAAAAACATTTGAATCATCGCTCAAGGAATTAGAGAAAATCGTTGAACAACTTGAAGGCGGCGATTTGCCTCTGGAACGGTCGCTTGAATTATTCGAGCAAGGCATCAACCTGTCGCGTGATTGCCAAAAACGATTAGACGAAGCCGAACGCAAAGTCGAATTGCTGTTGAAAGACAGCGACGGGACATTTTCAAGAGTCGATTTTGAAAAAACCCCGGAAGATGAAGAAGAGGTTTTCTAACTTTGATTACCACATTGAATTGGTTTAATCCGATAAAATGAAAAAGCAATCCATAAAAAAACATCTCAAACCTTATTCAATTTACAAAGAACGGAAAACAACAATTAACAATGCTTTTGCGTCTGCACTTGCGCCAAACGATACTTATAACGATAAACTTATAGATGAAGGTTTGAGACTAATCGGGCAAAACCCAGACGTTGAGCTGCATTGTATTTATTGTAATTTTAAAGCCGAAACTTGGGATCATCTAATCAGCTTAGTAAAAAATTCAGAACTGCGAGGCTATGGTCATCAAATAGGAAACCTTGTTCCTTGTTGCAAGAGTTGCAATTCAAAAAAAGGAGCAAAAGATTGGGAATCTTTCATTGATAAAAATGTAAAAGAGGAAAATACCAAGGAAGAATTGAAACGACGGTTAAAATTATATCTTCAACGCCATGCTAAACCGGTAGACCTTGAAAAAATCAAAATAGAAATGCCAGAGGAATGGGCACAGTATTTGAAATTGAGAGAACAAATATTTGAATTAATGAATGAAGCCGATATGATTGCAGAAAAAATACGTAGCAATTTATTTTGAAAACTAATTACATTGGAAACTAAATTTCTTGAGGTTCAGAGTAACGCCTTCAGGCGTGAGAGAAGAGCAATTCACGCATAAATGCGTAACTCTGAACGCTAAAGGAATATCAACTAACTTAGTTTCCAATGTACTAATTCAATAGGGATATTAATCTATGTCTGATAGGCAGATTTCATAAGATTTATTTACTGCTATGACAACATTCGCAAGCGAATCACTAACCCAATACTTCACACGTCGAACCGAAGAAGTAAACGCCTGGCTCGATAAATTCTTACCACAGGAATCGGTGCAACCTGATTCCATTCACCGCGCCATGCGTTATTCGATATTTGCGGGCGGCAAACGCCTGCGCCCCATTCTTGTTCTCGCAAGCGGTGAAGCCCTGGGCGCAGCAACCGAAGACCTGATGCCCGCGGCGTGCGCTGTGGAAATGATTCACACCTATTCGCTGATTCACGATGATTTGCCGGCAATGGATAATGATGATTTGCGGCGCGGGCGTCCGACCTGTCACAAAGCTTTCGGTGAAGCAATTGCCATCCTCGCCGGTGACGCTCTGCTTACGCAAGCCTTTCGCACGCTCGCAGCCGACGCCGTGAATCGCGACGCCGAAAAACAGGTGCGGGTGATTCGCGAAATTGCCAATGCCGCAGGAACCATCGAAGCTTTAATCGGCGGACAGGTGGTCGATATCGAAAGCGAAGGCAAAGCGGTTGACGCAGCGACGCTTGAATACATTCACCGCTCAAAAACCGGCGCGATGATTCGCGTCTGTTGCCTGGTTGGCGGCATCATCGCCGGGGCAAATGATGACGAGATGCAGAAAATCATTCGTTACGGCGAGTGCATCGGACTCGCCTTTCAAATTGCCGATGATATTTTGGATGTCACGCAAACCAGTGAACAGTTGGGCAAGACCGCAGGCAAAGACCTCGCCGCCGCTAAAGCGACTTATCCGGCAATTCATGGACTCGACGCTTCACACGCCAAAGCTCGCGAAATGGTTGACGAAGCCGTTACCATCGTTTCATCCCTTGGCGGCGACACCCGCATACTCCAGTCCATCGCCCGCTTCATCATTGAAAGACAATCTTAGAGAGTGACAACTGTCTATCAAACCGCTATATTCTGAATTCAAAATTATGAGCAAACCCAAATTTATCAGGCAGCAACTAAAGGCGTTGCCAAGTCGTCTTTTCTAAAAATAAGGAGCCATAAAATGACTTTATTGAAACAGATCAATGACCCTGCTGATTTACGCAATATTCCGCAATCCAAACTGCAAACTGTCGCCGATGAAATCCGCGATTATATGATTGAAACCTTGTCGAAAATCGGCGGTCACACCGGCGCCAGTCTAGGACCCGTAGAACTCATCCTGGCAATGCATTACGCCTTTGATACGCCAAAAGACAAACTGGTTTTTGACATCGGTCATCAAGCCTACGCCCATAAAATTTTGACCGGTCGCCGCGATCAATTCCCGACCATTCGTCAATATGGCGGCATCAGCGGTTTCCTGCGACGCGAAGAATCGGTTTATGATGTATTCAATGCGGCACACGCGGGAACCTCGATATCTGCGGCGCTCGGCATGGCAGCGGCGCGCGATATTAACGAAGAAGATTTTCATGTGGTTGCGTTTATCGGGGACGCGGGACTCACGGCAGGCATGGCGCTTGAAGGCATCAATCAGGTCGGGCATCTGAAAAAGAAGATGATCATTCTGCTCAATGATAACGAAATGTCGATTGCTCCGAATGTCGGTGCCCTCTCTGGGTATCTTAACCGCATACGCGGCGCGAAACCCTATCACGAACTCAAACACGAAATCGAAGAGTGGGTGAAGATGATTCCGGCGGTCGGCGAAAAGATGCTATCGGTCGGTAAATCATTAAAAGATGCGCTCGCCAGTCAAATCATTCCGGGCGCGCTCTGGGAAGAGTTAGGCTTGCGTTATATGGGACCAATCAACGGGCACGATATTGACGCGATTCTTAAAACCCTCGAAGAAGCCAAGAAAGAAGATGGTCCGGTGTTGATTCACGCGCTCACCGTCAAAGGCAAAGGCTATGCGCCAGCCGAACACGACAAAGCCGCGTGGCACGGCACCTCGGCTTTTGAAATCTCGACCGGAAAATTCATCAAAGACAGCAACCCGGCTCCGACCTATACCAATGTCTTCGCGCAGGCAACCATTGACCTGATGCGCGAAGATGAAAAAATCGTCGCGATTACCGCAGCCATGCCCGATGGCACGGGACTCAGCAAAGTGATGAAAGAATTTCCCGACCGCACGTTCGACACAGCGATTGCCGAACAACATGCGGTGACCTTTGCTGCGGGACTGGCGACAGAAGGCTTGCGCCCGATTGCGGCAATCTATTCGACATTTTTGCAACGCGCCTATGACCAGATTTTTCATGATGTGGTGTTGATGAATCTTGATGTCACGTTTGCTTTAGATAGAGGCGGGGTTGCCGGTGCGGATGGTCCGACGCATCACGGTTTGATGGATTATGGATACCTGAGACATATGCCCGGATTTGTGGTGATGGCTCCAAAAGATGAAAACGAACTCCGGCATATGTTAAAGACGGCGGTCTATTTCAAAGGTCCGGCGTCGCTTCGTTACCCGCGCGGCAATGGACTGGGCGTACCGATGGACGCAGAGATTAACGCCCTTGAAATCGGCAAAGCCGAAATTTTACGCGACGGAACCGATGTGGCAATTTTAGGCATCGGCACGCAGGTCGCGTTTTGTATGAAGGCTGCCGAAAAACTGGCAGCCGATGGTATCAATGCAACGGTGGTCAATGCGCGATTCGTGAAGCCGCTGGATGAAGAACTGATTTTAGCTTTGGCGCAATCGCACGGTTCGCTCGTCACGGTCGAAGACCATTATTTAATGACCGGTTTCGGCAGCGCCGTTCTTGAACTTTTAGAACAACATAAAATGTACGATGTTCGTGTGCTGCGTTTAGGATTTGAAGATAAATTAATCGAACACGGACCGCAAAATGTGCTGCTCGGCAAATACGGATTGGATGGTGAAGGGATTTACAAGAGCGCCAAAGAATTCATGGCGAGCAAATACAGTTTTGCTATGAAATAAATCGCCAATATGCCGGTGAGCGAAATTTTAAATCACTCGAAACACCGCAAATGAGTTGTCGGGTTTCGAGTGATTTAATTGTTTATGCGGCATTGAAAAAATCCTGCAATACAAAATTCTCCGCAGCCTGATTAAACATATCGCGCCAATGAATCTTCCAAAAGCAATTTCGCCTCCGAGCAGATATTTTGCGAGGAATTCCAGGCATAGAGGGTGTCGAATTGCAAAGGTCGCATTCGTTCTTTGATACGGTTTATCTCGTTCAGCGGCAAAGGTATTTTGTTGGGATAGCTGTGCATTACCGCAATATGCTTTTTACTGGGTGAAATGACGAAACTATCGCCACACATAATAACCCCTTCCGCCGATAAAAAGGGGACGTGAAGAATGCAGCTACCGGGAAAATGTCCGCCGATATTGATTATTTTAATATTGTCCCACAATTTGAGTTCCATTCCCGACCATAAATTAATGCGGTTGGTTTTTTGAACAATCCATTGGTCGTCCGATTGATGAATGTATATCGTGCAGTTAAAAACTTCTGCCCAATCACCCATCGTGCTATAAAAATGTGGATGAGAAAAAGCGATGGCTTTTAACCCACCTTTTGAATTGATGAAATCAATGGTTGGTTCGTCAAGCAAGGGTATGCAATCCCACAAAATGTTTCCGCCCGGCGCGACAATCAACAGCGCCCTTTGACCGATGGCAAAGTGCGGCGTCATTTTCATTTCATAAAGATTGTCGGTTAGGTTTTGAGTCATGACCTTGAAATTTTTTGACAGGTCATCGAGCGTAGTCCAGGTTTGTCCGCTTTCGGGAAGATACTGCCGGTCATCGCTGCAAATCGGACAACACTCCGGCGCTTGCTCGAGGTTGGGAAATTGCGTACCACAAGCTGTACAAATTTTTTTCTGATTCATTCGTTCACCTCAATTTTTTTCTTATACTGACTCAAGAAGAAACTTCGCCCTGAGTCGCAGTCACTGATTATTCGTCTTCAGGTAGCCTTTGATGTTCACCGGTTCTTATTTTACCCGTAGTTATTGCCCGTTGATTTCGGCTGCATTGCCGATCATCGCATCTACACTGAAAGCGTTTTTGTGCCACGCGGCGAGCAGGAAAGAACCGGCTGAAGCCGTGTAAACCGAGTAATCGAGCGGTTCTTTAAATCCGAATCCGAGTGTCATTCCGACGGCAAATAACAGCAGTAAAATGCCGCTTAAGAACGCCGTGGTTTTGATGCGAAACCCGATGAGCAGTAAAACCGCAAAAGCCACCTCGGCAATTGTTGCCATCCAGCCGACAACAGGAATGAGGGAAGCAGGCAAAAACGGATTGAGTTTGGCTGTGTAGTCGAGAAAATTCTGAAAATTGCCCCATCCCCTACCGGCTCCCCGCCAACCGAAACGTGAAGCGACCGACGAGAGATAAGCCGCCGCCAAAGCCACCCGCAGATAAATTTTCGCCGTTTCCGCCAGTCTGCGGCTCTCAACTTTCATGACTTTCATCTCCCAGGTCATTCTCGCCGCGCGACTCCAGGATTTTGACCGGCTGTGGAACTTTCAGCAATAAAATGCAGCCGTTTTGCGTACTGACACGGTGTTTATGATTCACTGCCGTGAAAAGATAATCACCGGTTTTCAGTTCGGTTTTGCCAAGTTTGACATCACCCTCAAGGACATAAATTTCTTCGCCGCCTGGATGATTGTGTAAGGGATAGGTCGCCCCGGCTTCAAATCTCAAAAGGATTGTCGGCGAACGTTTGTTTTCTTCATCGAAGAGTAATGATTTTATAAAGACGCCTTTGACCAAATCCTCGTCAAGCGGCATCCACTTTATCTCATTCGTTCTAACAAGCTGGTTGTGACTTGTCTTAATCATTTGTTAATTCTTGCCTCCATCTGATTTTAAATTCCGGTCATCATTCTGGCAGGGCAATGGTTCAACGGGAATAGAGGATTTTGGGAAAAGTATGTAATTTTCAAGTGAACTTTTCTTTGTACATTTTGGGGGAAAGGTTGGTTTGCTTTTTGAAGAAATTTGAGAAGTAAAACGGATCATCGAATCCTAACCGAAAAGCCGTTTCCTTAACCGACAGCTTTTCGTAGGTCAGCAAACGTTTGGCTTCGGAAGCCACCAATCCGTAAATGACACTTTGCGCCGTTCTTCCGGTGTGCAATTTGGAAAGCTCATTGAGTCGTGATTCGGTCGTCGCTAAAATTTTGGCGATTTGGCGGACGGTTAATTTCTTACTGAAATTGGCTCTGATGGTTTCAAGAAATTTTAAAAATAGCGCATCAGGTTTGTAAATTTCGCCCCCCTGTTTGATCTTGGCGCGATTGAGTTCAACCAGTAGCAGTTCGATTCTGCTGTGAATGGTGATCAGGTATTGATAGGGCTTATCTTTTAATTCCCGCTCAATATGTTGAAGTTCTGTGCCTGCCGAATGACCTTTCCCCAGATATATCACTTCATTCATCGCAAAGTGGCAAAACAGACTGTTATGAAAAATCAATTCGATATCGTTATCGTTTTTGCAGAAAAAGTCGTAAGTGAATTCCAGCACATAGCCTTCGGCATTTTGTGTACTCTGCAAATAATGAATTTGCCCGGAGGTAATCGTAATCACCGTATTGGCGGTCAATTCAAAAACCTGTTCATCAACCAGAAGGGTTGCAACACCCGATGAACACCAAATCAAAACGTATTTTCTGATGCGTCGCGGGGCGGTTAAACCCACAGCATTCTTAATGGTTAAAATATCAATCATACTCAACGCGCGACTCCTTTGAATGATCCATCAGGTCATTCATCCTGTAGACCGGATGTGATTAACCCCGTTACAGTAGACCAACCCGATGGTTCGCGATAGGTTAATCATTCCCGTTTGTTGTCTGATTGTCGAGAGCACGTTTTGGCGGTCGCACGGGTGCGATTAAAAGTGGGACTCAGATTTTGCGTTTTCCTTGACCGATTCATCGTACAGCATTGGTCTGACGTGCTTGTCAGCGTAGGGGTAAAGTGATAGAGAGAGTGGGGGCAATGAGATTTCATTCGCTTCCTTAATTAAAAACCATGCGTTTAGTCATCACTTCAGATTGTCACGGCATGCTGGATCGCGTTCAATTGCCCGCTGGCGATATGCTCATCATTGCCGGGGATGTGTTTCGCAATCATTCGGGCAAAGCCGATATTGACGCCTCATTTCAACTCAATGATCTCGCGTCGTTTGATGAATATTGCGCCGAATTGCCGTTCAAAAAAATTTTATTGATTGCCGGAAATCACGACTGGGTTTTTCAAATTTATAAACCGGCTCACACATCACTCAAACATATCATTTATCTGGAAGACAGCGGCGTAGAAATCGCAGGCATAAAATTTTATGGCTCGCCGCACCAACCCTGGTTTTTCGATTGGGCATTTAATGAACCGCGTGGCGGCGCGGCGCTTCGACATTACTGGTCGCTGATTCCCGATGATACGGATGTGTTGATTACTCACGGCCCGCCACTGGGCATTCTTGACCAACCGTTTGGCAGAGGTGAACACGCCGGGTGCGAGCTATTGCTTAAACGTGTTGAAGAGGTAAACCCGCGCGTGCATTGTTTCGGTCACATTCATGGTTCGTATGGCAAAAGGCAAATCGGCGGAACTCTGTTTTTGAATGCTTCGTTATGCAATGAGGCTTATCAGCCGGTAAATGCGCCCCACGTAGTTGATTTATGAATGCGTATCATATAAAACTCTGAGCAAGGGATATTCGATAAACGAGGTCAACCATGTTTTGTCCGAAATGCGGTCGTGAACAAGCAATCAACATGCGCTTCTGTTCAGGTTGCGGGTTTCAACTCGAAGGCACTTCGCAATTGCTCGCTACTGATGGAATGTTGCCGATGGTGCCGAATGTGACGCCGCAGAATTTACCCTTTGCAGAAAAAAAGCCGAAACCGCGCGGCACAAAAATCGGCGTGATTTTAATGTTAATCAGCGCGGTGATTTCGCCAATCTTTCTCGCAGGGGCTATCGCCGCTGATCATCCCGCTCCGTTGATTATTCCATTCACCATGTTTTTAGCCGGATTTGCGACCTTGATTTATTCACTGATATTCAAAGACTCGACGCCGCAACCGTTACCACCTCAACGCAGGCAACCGATGTCGCCAATGCACCCTGTGCGCCCGGTTCCACCGTCGGCTTTGCCACAACCGGAAGCCCATCGCATAGACAATTTTCATAAGCCATTGAACACTTCCGAAATCGTCAATACGCCGAGCATTACCGAAGGCACCACGCAACTCTTCGACAAAGAGCGTCAATAAAAAACATCAGCGGTCTGAGACCGCTGACTCAACCCGGCAGATTGTTTATGACGGAATGAAGGTTTATCCGCGTTCGGAAGCGGCGCGATTCATGAAGTTGGGAGATTCGTCAGATTCCTTTTCCGCATCGTCAAAAAATTTGGTAGTGCCTTCGGTAATGCTCGGTGGCACTTCAGGTAAACTTTCAAAAATCGGTGAAGTGTTTTGCGGCGCAGTATTTCTTGAAAACGTTTTCTCAGTGGTTGGCGCTTGCACGGGAGGCGCGAAACGCTCGGCAAGCGTCTTGATTGATTCGGCAAAAAATGCCGCGTAAAGAATTTGCCCAAAGCCTTTCAAAACCGGAATCGCGGCAATCAGCCAGACAACGCGCAAGCCGAATTCCAATCCGACAACCGGATGCTGCTGCGCGGCTTCTTCGATTTGTTGAACCAGTCCGCTCTCCAAAGCCGTTTTACTTGCATAATACAAAAACAGCCCCAAGCCTGAACCGCCCAGCAGTCCCATCAAGCCATGTTTTAAATTGTGTTGTCGCGAATAGGTGAGCCACTCTTTAGGTTTGGGCATCTGTGGCTGGGCGCGTTCGGCGCGACGCGCGGCGCGGCGTTTTTCGCGGGCTTCGTGAATGGCTTGCCATTTTTCTATACTGGCTTTTTTTTGCAATTCCCAATTTTCTTTATGGATTGCCCATTCTGCCGACTTGCGCGCCGCTCGCGGAGTTTTATTGATGTTGACTTCGCCGACGCTCTCTTTAACCGTATCAACGATGGTACTGACGAAATCTCCGGCAATTTCGGGAAGCGTTTTGGTGCCGTCTTTTCTGTTTGCGCCTTTTTCTAAAACTTCATTGACGGCTTCCAGATTGGTGCCGCACAGCTTGCAGTATTTCTGATCGGTGGTTAATGCCTGTGTGCCACATTTCGGACAGAATGTCATATTGCCTCCGGTTTTTATTCAATCATCAATCCCGTTATTGAACTTTTGTTTTTGATACGTTAAATCTAACTTCTGAGTTTACAAATTAGCTGACCTTTTTTTCAATGATATGATTGACCTTGCACGCAAATTCCGACAACCGACGAGAGCCGTTCTCATATTTTTTTTCGGTTGTCTGATTTGTGCGGCTGCAAGTTGTCGAAAAAACGAACCGCCCGCAAAACCTCCGGTCACACAACCCGACCCATTGAAAGAAGCTATCAGCAAAGTTGAAGAAGCGCGCGGCGAACCCACAGGTCGCAAAGCGCAGGTGGTTGTCCCAGGTCAGTTGCAACATTACAGCGACCGCAGGCGATTCCTGGCGATTCAACAGGCGGCGTGGAGCGAGCGCAATTTTGAACGCCCGCAAGGTTATCTCGAATTACTTGACCTTATCGAAAAAGGCGCACTCGTTGAAATGGAATCGCTCGGCGAAAATTATCTGCTTTATGGCGTAGGTGACGCAGCCGACATCGATTTTTTCGCCTATTATGACCGCGTTTCAGAAAAAAATATCCGGCTGTTTGCCAATCAAACTGAATGGTTGAAAGGCAAAGCCGAACTTGAAAAACAGATTGAAGATTTGCAGGTAAAAGTTTTGGATTTACAAACCCAGTTTTCGCTCACCTCAGACCCGGCTTTAAGAAATAATCTCTCCAAACAAATTTCTGAAATCGACAAGGTCTTAACCGAATTGAATGAGCGGCGCGATTTGCTGATTTCGTTTTATGATGATGCGATTCGCCGCGAAATGTTATTTGCGCGGTACGCCTGGCTTTCGAGCATTGCAGCAAAATTCCGGGGACGGGCTTATGATTTGGAAGTTGCTCCGGGTCGTCGCGAATTTAAAATGAAACTCCTCAGTTTCATTCGCCCCGAAGCCCGCGCCACGATTTTACAAATCGCCGCAGCCTACAAAGAAAAGTTCGGCAGGCACTTGCCGATTACTTCTTTGATCCGCACCGTCGAATATCAACAGCGATTGCGCGAAGTCAATCCCAACGCCACCACAAGAGAAATTGCGCCGCACACCACGGGGCTGGCATTTGATATTTATGATGGCTGGATGGATGCAACTGAACAGACTTTTTTAATGAATCTGATTGCCAGCCTTGAAAGCGCAGGCAGCGTTGAAGCCTTGCGGGAAAATCGCAATCACATACATGTTTTTACCTTGCCCAACGGCAAACTGCCGGACGCGACGCGAATTAATAAAGCCTTGGGGAAATAGTCAATCATTGAACAAACCTGATGGAGTCTGATGGGCAAATGAATAGCTATTCGCTCATCTACCTGACGATTCTGACTTGAGCAAGAGACCTCGAATATAGCAGTATCCTTAAACAACACACTCAGTTTTTAAGTTCAGGTGAGCGGAGGAATGAAATGAAAAAATTGATTGTCAAAGGCTTGGTCATCATTGTGCTGGCGGTGAGTGGCATGGTCGGCGCGAGTTTTTTTAAACCGGCGAGCGCAAATTTTCAAGCAACCGTTCAATTACCCAATTCACCAATGAAATTCGGCGTTTTTTCCGTACAGTTCAATCCCGATAATACCTTCAAACTGGAAGGCGACCGCTGGCCGACGATGATGGGCAACTATAAAATCACCGGCGATGAAGTTGAGTTATTGCTCACCAACGCGCCGAAAGAATGCAACGGCGCAGGGCGTTATCGTTTTCGCGTGAGTGGCAAACATCTCACCTTTGATTTAATCTCGGATGCCTGCACACCAAGACGCATGATTTTAGACCGCAGCAACTGGGCGCCGGCAAGCGAACAAAAATCCCTTCCCTCACGTCGCATCCTCCGTACTGCCGGGGCAAAATTTTCTGCGCCGGTGGTGACTTCCACACCGAAAGGCATCTGGCCATCATTTCGCGGGATGCAGGCATCCGGCATTGCCGACGGACAAAACCTGCCGGATCGCTGGGATGGCAAGAGCGGCGAAAATGTTTTGTGGCATAGCAAAATTCCCGGACTTGCCCATTCAAGCCCTGTGGTCTGGGGCGATAAATTGTTTGTGACCAGCGCCGTCAGCAGCGATCCGAACGCGACCTTTCGACCGGGACTCTATGGCGATGGCGATGCGTCAAAAGATAATTCGCGTCATAAATGGATGCTCTACGCGCTTGACAAACGCACCGGCAAAATTCTCTGGGAACGCATCGCCTATCAAGGGGTGCCGATTGAAAAACGCCACATCAAATCGACCTATGCCAATTCGACGCCCGCAACCGACGGGCGCATCGTCGTGGCGTGGTTCGGCTCGCAAGGAGTTTTTGCTTATGACGTCAATGGGCGAATGCTCTGGAAAGTTGACATCGGGCGAATAGACCTTGGCGCATATGATATTCCGACCTACGAATGGGGACCCGCGAGTTCACCAATCATCTGGAACAATCTGGTGATTCTGCAATGCGACACCCAGACAGATTCATTTTTATTGGCGCTTGATGCCGCGACAGGTAAAACCGTCTGGAAGACCGAACGCAACGAAATCCCTTCGTGGGGGACGCCGACGGTTGCCTTAACCTCCAAAGGCGCGGAACTCGTCACCAATGCTTCAAATTTCATTCGCGGTTATGACCCGCAAACCGGCAAAGAATTGTGGCGACTCGGCGGCAGTTCAAAAATCACCGCGCCGACACCCGTATTTGCCGATGATAAATTCGTGGTGGTCAGTGGTCGCGCCCCTGAACGCCCAATCTTTGTAGTGAAATCCGGCGCTCGCGGCGATTTGACTTTGCAGGAAAATAAAACCAGCAACGAATCGATTCTGTGGAGTCGCACGGGTCGCGGTTCCTATATGCCGACACCTTTGATTTATAATGACATTCTTTATGTGCTCGCCAACAACGGCGTGCTTGACGCTTACGACCTGAAAACCGGCGAGGAAATTTATCGTCAACGCCTGCCGCTGGTCGGCAGTGGATTCAGCGCGTCACCGGTGGCAGCAGACGGCAAGATTTATCTTGCAAACGAAGATGGTGAAATCCTGGTCATCAAAGCCGGTAAAACCTTCACTCATCTTGCTACCAATTCGATGGGCGAACTATTGATGGCAACCCCTGCACTCTCAGAAGGTGTGATGTATGTGCGTTCATCTGCGAGTCTGTTTGCCATCGGTCGAAAACCTTAATGGATACTCACAGCTATGATAAAAGGAATCAAACAAACAGGAATCTTGATTTGGATAACCCTGCTCGGGGTTCAGATATTAGCGCAAAGCAACGCTCGTTTAACCAATGCCAATAAACCGGAACCGGTCAAAATCCCGCGAGGAACGCATGTTCTGGTTGATGGCAAAATCAGCGCGGGAGAATGGGCGGATGCACGTCGCGTCGTTGCCTCTGATTTCGCAGTAATCTATGTAAAACGCGATGTGAAATATCTCTATATCGCGCTTGATACGACAACCGGCGTACTCGGCGTGGATTTGTATCTGGATAATCGCGACAACCAGAGCGTTTTGAATTTACATGCATCGGCAAAGCTTGGCGAACGCGAAGCGGAATTTGGCAAATGGCAGGATTGGGTCTGGTGGAATAATCAAGGCTGGGCAGCGAACGTCGTTCGCGTAGATAGCTTTGAACCACGAAAATTTCTTCGCGACCAGAGTAAAGAGTTTCAGATTGAGTTGAGCCGGTTAAAATCTCAGCGGTTCTGGTTGTGCGCAGATATGTATGCGGGAAATGAATCCCGTTCACTGCCGATTCAAGGCAGTGAGCGGTACGGACGTCAGTGGCTTGAACTGCGATTCTAAGCTGTTCGCCTGATGATTTCGCAGGTTACATCAGTTTCGCCTGAGAGCCTGAGCAATCAACAGTCGTGATGGGTTTATCATTGTAAACCATAAGCCATGCCCAAAGAACGCATAGACAAACTGTTATTCGAGCGTGGCTTGGTTGAAAGCCGCACACAGGCACAGGCGTTGATTCTTGCGGGGCAGGTGCTGGTCAACAACCAGCGCATCGACAAGCCCGGACAAACGGTTGCGACCAATTGTGAAATCCGCATCAAAGGCGAAATCCCGCGTTATGTGAGTCGCGGCGGTTTGAAATTGGAAGCCGCGCTTCACGCTTTTCATCTTGATGTAAAAAATAAAATTTGTCTGGATGTTGGCGCATCGACCGGTGGATTTACCGATTGCCTGTTGCAACACGGCGCAGCCCAGGTCTATGCAATCGATACCGGGCATAATCAATTTGCCTGGAAGTTGCGACAGGATTCGCGTGTGACCCTGGTTGAAGGCTTGAATGCGCGTTATCTCGAAGCGAAGCATTTTTCAATCCTGTTTGACCTTGCAGTCATTGATGTGTCATTTATCTCGCTCACCAAAATCCTTCCGGCAGTTGAACGAAATCTGAAAGCAGCGGGCGATTGTATTGCTTTAATCAAACCGCAATTTGAAGTCGGCAAAGGCGAAGTTGGCAAAGGCGGCATCGTAAGCGACCCCGCGAAACATCGTCGCGTCATCAAAGAGATTGTCGAGTTTGCCACCAGCATCAATTTAAACCCGGTTGAGTTGATTGATTCGCCGATTTTAGGCGCAGAAGGCAACCGCGAATTCCTCATCCATCTCAATAAGCGTCAGGCGTCGCGAGTCTGGCGTCATCTGGATAACGATGAAGTATGAATGATGAACGCTGAACATTACAGATAGCGACACTGTTCATCCTTCATCGTTCAGCGTTCATACTTTCCCGTTTCAGACACCGGACTTCAGACGCCAGACTCTAGATTTTTGAGTTTCGTTTATTTTTCTTGTCCGCGCGCGACCGGTTGTTTTAGATTATTTCGGATATTTTTTAATTGTTAAGGAAACGCTTTTCCGAATGATCGCTACTGTTACCCATCTGACTGGTTCGCGCAGAGGGCAATGCGCAACCTTTTCAGATGAACTCATCACCATAGGTCGCGCAAGCAACAATCGGCTGTCCTTTGGAGATACGGAACGGCGCGTTTCTTCGCACCACGCGCAAATCACTCGTCACGGCGACGGCTATCTCATACGCGATTTAGGTTCGACCAACGGCACCATGCTCAATGGTCGCCGCATTATCATCAGCGAACTCGGCAAAGATGATTTAATCGAATTCGGAGCCGGGGGACCGTTGATTCGCTTCAGCTTTGAATCCCCGGACAACTTTCACGATAAACCGACGAAGCCTCTCGACAATTTGCCGAAAGCCAAAACCACGATTGCCGAAAAACCGCTGACCCGACGCGATGAAATCACTAATGTTTTCAAGCGATTCATCAAACAACGCAAAAACAATGTTCGCCTGACCACCGCCATCATGATGTCACTACTGCTCGGCGCATTTTTAGGCATCCGGTTATCGCAGAGATTTTCTTCGCCTGAAAGCGACCGCTTGAACTTTGCGGCAATCGCCAAGCGCAACAGTGATGCGGTGGTCTTCGTGCAAACCGAATTTGAACTGGTAGACCCGCAAGGCAACGTCACCATGATTGAATCGCGCACCGGTTCGGGATTTATCATCACCCCGAACGGCTTGATTGTCACCAATCGTCATCTGGTTCACCCGTGGGAGTACGAAGAAAATCCTGCCGGTATCAGCGGACGGCTCAAACGACTTTCCGTTTTACTGCAAGGTCGTAAGCGCGATGAAGCCATTCCCGCGAGTCTCGCTTATCTGTCGGTTGAGAAAGATACCGATATTGCTATACTACGCATTACGCCCCCGCCCGATATGACAGTGGTTTTTGGATTGGAACCCAATCTCAGTCAGGTCAATCAAGGCGATGAGGTCGCGGCAATCGGCTATCCGCTCGGCATCAGTTTGCTGGTACAGACCACGGATGAGCGGATTGAAACCTCACTGGCAACCGGCGTTGTCAGCCGCGTCGGCGATAACAAAATTCAATTGGATTTACACGCCTATCACGGCAACAGCGGATGCCCGGTGTTTAATCTGAGAGGCGAAGTCATTGGCATTGTTACAGCCACCATTCAGGGCGCAAAGGATTTGATTATTTGCCAACCTGTTGGTGTAATACATGAACTAATTAAAGACGAATCGCGTCATTTCCCCGAAAGGCAATCATCGAAAGGATATTATTAAATGACAGCTATTGTTTCCGAACCAACTAAAAAAGAACTAAAGATTTTTCCACCCTTTGAAGTTCCCAATCGACTACTTTTTTCTCCCGGTCCGACGCCGGTTCCGCCAAGCGTACTACAGGCGATGACCAAAACCGTGCTTGGACATCTCGACCCCAGATTCCTGCAATGCATGGATGAAATCAAAGAGATGTTGAAATATGTTTTTGAAACCGATAATCGCTTAACCCTTCCGGTATCGGGCACGGGCAGCGCCGGAATGGAAGCGGCGATTTTCAATGCCATTGAACCGGGCGACGATGTCGTGGTTTGCCCGATGGGGGTGTTTGGTGAACGCATGCTCGCCATCGTTGAACGCACACCGGCGAACCCCGTTGTGGTGCGCGCCGAATGGGGCAATCAGATTGATTTAAAGCAAATCGAAGCGGCGATGAAATCCTGCAAGCCGCGTGTGCTGGCACTGGTTCATGTTGAAACCTCAACCGGGGTGGCGCAAAATCTCGAAGGGCTTGCCGAACTCGCGCATCGCTATGACGCCTTGCTCATCGTTGATGCGGTGGCTTCGCTTTCGGGTCAGGCAGTCGATGTTGATAAACATCAAATTGATATTTGTTATTCGGGTTCGCAAAAATGCATCGGAGCGCCTCCGGGGCTTGCGCCGATTACCTTTTCGGAACGCGCGGTTCAACGTTTGCGCGGTCGCCAAACCAAAGTGCAAAGCTGGTATTTCGATATAGCAATGGTTGAACAGTATTGGGGCAAAGAGCGCACCTATCATCATACAGCGCCGATTTCCATGAATTATGCGCTGCACGAAGCCTTGCGTTTAATTTGCGAAGAGGGTCTCGAAGCCCGCTTTGCGCGACACCTCAAAGCGCATCAGGCGCTGGTCGCAGGGCTTGATGCGATGGGGCTAAAACTATTGACCGCGCCGGAAAATCGCGCCATCGTGGTCAATGCCGTAAGCGTCCCCGAAGGACTGGATGGCAACCGTTGCCGCATGCGATTACTGAACGACCACAATATCGAAATCGCCGGTGGACTCGGACACCTGAAAGGCAAAATCTGGCGCATCGGGTTGATGGGCGAAAGCTCTCAGAAAGCCAATGTTTTACGGTTGCTGGACGCTTTGCATCAAACCCTCATTGCCGAAGGTTACAATTGCGAATCGGGTGTTGAAGCGGCGGAAAAAATATTTGTTTAAAAAAAATTAAGGAAGCCGGGGTTAAATCCGGCTTCCCTCTTCTCCCAATTTCATTACCATTTTCGCGAGAGTTGAAATCGAAGCATTGAGGTGAACGGTTATGGCTGAAGCGAATGTACAATCGAATCGAGAAGAAAACATCAGTATGGTGGAAAATGTCGCGTTGCCGAAAACCCTTTTTCTCAACAACCAACTGCTGCTGAACCGCGAACTCAACTGGCTCGAATTCAATTATCGCGTCCTCGAAGAAGCCCTTGACCGTTCGCAACCCCTGCTTGAACGCCTCAAATTCCTGTCGATTTTTTCTACCAACCTCGACGAATTTTTCATGATTCGGGTGTCGGGTCTCAAACAACAGATTGAATCGAAAGTCACCGAACTTTCGCCCGACGGCATGATGCCCGCCGCGCAACTCAAAGGCGTCACCCAACGTTTGCGCCCGATGGTGCAAGACCAGATGCGCTGTTTGACTTCGGAAATTCTTCCGGCGCTTGCCGCCGAAGGCTTAATCATCACGCCCTATCGCGCGCTTTCCGAAAAACAGAAACGCGATTTAAAAGATTATTTCCTTGAAAATGTCTTTCCGGTGCTGACGCCGCAAGCCGTCGATCCCAGTCATCGCTTTCCGTACATTTCAAACCTCAGCCTCAACATCGGCATGATGGTTGACCAGTCGCAGGACAATTCTTCGACCCGGCTTTCTACAACACCGAGTTTCATTCGCGTCAAAGTGCCGCCCATCGTGCCCAGGTTGATTCCTGTGGGTGAATCGGGAACCGAGTTTATCCTGCTCGAAGAACTCATTGCCGCCAATACCGATGCGCTGTTTCCGGGGGTTACGGTCGGCGAGTGCTTTACTTTCAGAGTCACCCGCGACGCTGATATTGAAATCCGTGAAGACGAAGCCGGCGACCTATTGCAGACTATGGAACGCGAACTGCGCAAACGCCGTTTCGGTCACGGCGTGCGTCTTGAAGTGTCATCAACCATGCCCGGTGAAATGGTGCGTTACCTGGCAAGTTCGATAGGACTCACTGCCGATGATGTCTACACCATTGACGGGCCATTGAATGTGCCGGATTTGATGGCGCTTTATGATTTGGGCAGGTCAACGTTGAAAGACCGCCCCTACATTGCGCCGATTGCCCCGGAATTCAAAACCGGCGAATCGATGTTCGATGTCATCCGTCGTCAGGATGTGTTGGTTCATCATCCGTATCAATCGTTTTCAAGTGTGGTGGATTTCATCAGGCAGGCTGCCGCCGACCCTGATGTGCTGGCAATAAAAATGACCCTTTATCGCACGGGTACACGCTCGCCTATCGTGCAGGCGCTCATGGAAGCCAGCGAAGGCGGCAAACAGGTTGCCGTGCTCGTCGAACTCAAAGCCCGTTTCGATGAAGAAAATAATATCGAATGGGCGCGCAGACTCGAACGCTCAGGGGTTCACGTCGTCTATGGCGTTCTGGGACTCAAGACCCATTGTAAAGTTGCCTTAGTGGTTCGTCGCGAATCCGGTTCCCTGATTCGTTATATTCACATCGGCACAGGCAATTACAATCCGGCGACGGCGAAAATCTATACCGATTTGGGATTGTTTACCACCAATCCGTTAATCGGCGCAGATGTGACCGACCTGTTCAATTTTCTCACAGGCTTTTCAAGACAAACGGAGTATCGAAAATTACTGGTCGCGCCGGTGAACCTGCGCGAAAAGATGACTGCCTTGATTGAACGCGAAATCGAACATCACAAAGCCGGGCTTCCGGCGCATATCATCGCTAAAATCAACAGTCTGACGGATACCAAAATCATTCGTTCACTCTATGAAGCCTCACAAGCCGGGGTGCCGATTGATTTAATCGTGCGCGGCGTTTGTATGCTCAGACCGGGTGTGCCCGGGCTTTCCAGCACCATAGAGGTTCACAGCATTGTGGGGAGATTTTTAGAACACAGCCGCATCTATTATTTTGCCAATGGCGGAGCAGGAGATTTTTATCTCGGCAGCGCCGACTGGATGCTCAGAAATCTTGACCGGCGGGTTGAGGTCATCACTCCGATTGAAGACGCGAATTTACAAAAACAGTTAAAACGAATCCTGGATATCTGTTTGAAAGATAATGTCAAAGCCCGACGGTTGTTGGTGGATGGCAAGTATGAACGTGTACGTCCGATGACCGGCGAAGCGCGGGTTGACGCACAAGCCTATTTTATGAACCCTGACCTTAAAGACGAGTTTTAAGCGATGCCAACCTCGACACCCTCCATTCGCGCCTTCATCTGCATAGACATCCCGCCTTCGCTCAAAACGCAAATCGAGAATTTGCAGAACGAGTTGCGCCGCATTGACGCGCAGGTGAGTTGGGTAAAACCGGCAAACATTCACCTGACGATTAAATTCCTTGGCGATATGCCGACCGAAAAAATTCCCCAAGTCATTGAAGCCGCGCGCCACGTAACCGGCTCCTGTAGCCCGTTTCAACTCGAAGCGAGCGGCGCGGGCGTCTTCCCTTCACCGCAAAATCCCAACGTCTTATGGATCGGCTTGAACGATTTACCGGATGCCTTGATAGCGTTGCAGCAAGCCATCGAAGACGAGCTTTCGACTATCGGCATTGCGCGTGAAAGTAAAAATTTCAATCCCCATCTGACCATCGGGCGCATTCGCAACCGGCGCAATGCCCGCCAGCTTGCCGAAGAACTCATTCGCAGAGGCAAAGCCTCTGACCGATTCACGGTTACTGAAATCATCGTCATGCGAAGCGACCTCGACCCGCGCGGGGCAATCTATACGCCACTGGCAGTGCTGCCTTTGCAGCCTCCAACCGCAATTTAACCGCCCGATAAAATTCACTTGAATAAAATCCTCAATGGTGTAGCGCAAGTTCGAGGCTTTCGCTACATTTATTTTTCAGGAGATGAACTATGTCGAAAGTTGAAATCGTTGCGGTGGTGTTGACCATCAGCGATAAAGCATCACGCGGCGAACGCGAAGATACGTCGGGACCTGCGGTGGTCAATGAGCTTGAAAAACTCGGCGCGCGCATTGTCGCAACCGAAATTATTTCCGATGACCGCGAATTGATTGCCGCAAAGCTCAAAGCCTATGCCGACCGCGAAGATGTCAATCTCGTCTTCACCACCGGCGGAACCGGCTTTGCCCCGCGCGACAATACCCCCGAAGCAACCCGCGAAGTGATTGACAAAGAAGCGCCGGGGCTTGCCGAACTGATGCGCCTTCGCAGCCTCGATTCCACGCCGCTTGCGCCACTCTCACGCGCCGTATGCGGCATTCGCGGCACAACTTTGATTGTCAATTTGCCCGGAAGCCTTCGCGGCGCGGTCGAAAACTTCACCGCCATCCGCAGCACCCTTCCGCACGCCATTGGGCTGCTCACCGAACAATCGCGAAAATGCGCTACATAAAAAGTCTAGAGTCGAGCGTCTGGAGTCTGGAGTCAACAACCGCTTCACTCTGTATGTTCATTGGCAATTCACAACACAAACTTTTGCTCAAATACGCGCAACCATTAAACTATCAGCATGAATAAGACTCCAGACGCTCGACTCCAGACTCCCGACGCAAATCTTCAGACATCAGACACCGGACGCCCGGCTCAAAGTGACCGGTTGATGCGCGCCACAGCCGCAGATAATCAACTGCGTTGTCTTGCAGCCATCACGACAAATCTGGTTGGCGAAGCCTGTCGTCGCCACCAAACCTATCCGACGGCTTCGGTGGCGCTTGGTCGCACACTCACGGGCACCTTGCTACTCGGTTCATCTTTTAAAGACCTTGAAAAAATCACCGTAAAATTTGATTGCGACGGACCCATCGGGGACATCGTTGCGCAAGCCGATGCGCATGGAAAGGTGCGCGGTTACGTTACCAATCCGAGTGCTGATATTACGGCGATGAATGCGCTCGGCAAATTCGACGTTCGCGCCGTGGTTGGCAATGGAACGATGTATGTGCAACGCGATTTGGGCTTTGAAATTGGTTTGAGTTTGGAACCCTATCGCGGCTCTGTGCCGATTGTGTCGGGCGAAATCGGCGATGATTTTGCCTATTATCTGGGAAAATCCGAACAGATTAATTCAGCGGTCGGGCTTGGGGTATTGATGAAAATCGCCAACCCGATGGATGCAAGGGTTGCCACATCACCTGAATTCGCGCTGGAAGATTTGCGGGTAGCGGCATCGGGCGGGTTCATCATTCAAATGATGCCCGATACCAGCGAAGAGATTATCGGCTACCTCGAACATCATTTGCCGACGGTTCCCAATCCGACGGTGATGGTGAGCGAAGGTCTCTCGGCGCTTGAAATGTTGCAAAGAGTGTTGGGCGATTTGGAGATTACAGTTTTAGATGAACGCGCCCCGTCATTCAAATGCCAGTGTTCGCGCCAGCGCGTCGAGGTGATGGTTTCGGCGCTCGGCAAGGACGAAGTTGCCGATATGCTTGCCAAAGATAACGGCGCAGAGGTGATTTGCCATTATTGCAATGAAAAATATCAATTCAGCGACGCTGAATTGCAGGCGATATTGAACGAAGCCTAGGTTGTTTCGAGTCATTGGCAATTGTTTCTATTTCTCATCGGTTGAGCAAGCGGTCTTTGACCGCGTTTCAACCTTTGCTTTACCACGGAAAGTGAAAATAGTGATGGGCGATAAAAAAGCCAAATGCGCCCAGTAAAATTGCCGAATTGATAAGCAGAGACAGCCAGATTGGCGCTTTGGATTTTAAGGCGCTGAGAGAAATCAGGGTTACGACGAAGCCCCAGATGTAACACATCGGACTTGCGCCGATTCTGTCAATCCACCAACCATTGCCGGGATTGAAACATAAACAATGCGGCACCAGCGTCAACCAGGACAGCAGTCCTACACCGAACAACAGCCACTCATTTTTAAAGAAATGGCTGGCGATTACCACAGCAGCCATCAACGGTATCCAGCCGATTTTGATAAATGTGCAAAACGGTGTGCAGCCCGACAGTGACAAGCCCGAACAATCGAGCGACGATGCCCAGAATCCCAGCGGAATTGCCGCCAGTAGAAAATTACCGGTGAGTGAATTGACCGATGATAGCGGCTGAGATGAGTTAAATCGAATGATGTTCCAAAACGCAATCGCAAGTGTTGCGAGAACCAACCCATCAAAAGGAATCGCCAACAGCAGCGGCATTTCATTTGTGAAATCAATGGCGAAGCGAGTCAGTAAAATTGCCGCAAGCGTTAAACTCAACCACAACCAGAACTGTTGAATAGTTGCGATTCGCATTTATCCTTTTCGATGAGTGAAATGTAAAGCGGTTAGCGTTTTTTCAAGAACTGAGTGCCCGCTCCAAAGTTCCAGCATGAGCAAGGCAACCGTTATCGGAAAAAAAATTAGGGTAAAGAGAGAAATTTCAATTGCTGCATCAAGCAGCGTAGGTTCTTTTACCAGATGAAAGACGCACGACAATACGAAGGAGGCAATAGCTACCGTCACCCAAACCCAGATGGCTTTCAGTCTGCTAAGCGGCGTTTGCGGTTCGGGTGATTCGCGCAAACCTTGCAATTCGGTTCCGGCCATAACAAACCCATAAAACATAATAATGAAAAAAGTGCTGGAAACCCCGTGATCGAAATAGTATTGGATACCACCGGAAAAACCTTTACCTCTGTAAAGTGAGATGATGAGGTAAAGAGCAGGGTGTATTAATAAAATCGCCGCATAGGTTTTATGCAAAAGCCGTTTATCTGTTCTTGGCTTCTCGCTCATACGTTCCTCCGAAAGTGGCAAAAATTTCTTTCACTATATGAGTTTCACCCCGGCTTAACAAGGAAAATATCGGGAATCATTGTTGAATTCTCCATTTGCTTAAATCAGCAGCGAGTTGTAATGATTAACATTGAACGGACAAACCTGGTGAGGAAAACAGAATGCTCCCGAATAACGGTATCAATTCCAGAACGATTAAATGCCTTGAATGTCATCGTCCCAATCCGCTGACCGCGATGCAATGTATGTGGTGCGGCGTGCCGATTGCCGATCATCAGCAACCAAAACATTTTGCCGATAGCCGCTTTGAATTGCATTATCTTGGCGGGCTTGAACGCCTCGACAGCCCTTTGCCGGTCAGTTTCACCGTAAGCCTTGATGGCATCGAAGTCAAAGAGTCCATGCCGGGCAGCCGGCGCGTGCAAATCGATGCCGAATCCATCATCGAAGCCCACATCATCAACAACATTCAAAAAGTTAAAGTCGAAAAGCGCGTCGCCCTCTGGCGAAAGCTGCTACTGGATGATGATGCGTTGGAAAAACATAAAATGACCGAGCAGATTCTCTATGATTACATCATCACCATTCGGTTTCGTTCGGGTGAGAAGACTTGCAGCGCGGCTTTTCAAAGCGCCGGTAGAGAGGGTTCTTCAATCGTCAACAAAGTCGCGCGAACGATTAATTCATTGTTGCGATTCAAGGCGATACAAGTTACCGAATAAACCTGCGGAACAGACGGCAGAAAAACCGAGCCAACGGAAGCTGTCACGAAGTCAATTGAGTTTTCAACCTACAATCCATTAAATCGACACGACTCCTTGCTTGATGAATTGCGATTCGCGTTTTCCGTTTCTATTTCGTTTGTTCCGTAGTTGATGTTTGGTAGTTAAGCAGTCTCTTCAATGGTATCCACCACGCCAATGATTGCCGTATCGATTGCCGCGCCCAATTTTCCGGTAGCCGCAGTCGATGCCGACCAACCTTCGCGCACAATCACCACCGTGTCGCCAATTCCCGCATCGACAGAATCAAGCGCCAGCATCTCTTCGCCCGCCGCCGTTCCATCAGGATTGACCGGTTGAACAACCATAATGCGACTGCCTTCGTAGCGGTCGTTTTTCTGTGTGGCAACCACGTTGCCAATGACTTTGGCTAATAGCATAGTAGTCAGTAGTCGGTAGTCAGTAGTCAGTAGTCGCGGGCATTATCGTAATGCTACGAACTACGGACTCTTATTGGTGTAAACCGAATCGACAATTCCGACAATCGTGCAATCGGTCGGCACAGGCATCGGGTCGAAAGGAAATGATGCCTCTTTGCCGCGACACCAGAAGACGACTTCGCCAACCCCCGCGCCGATTGAATCAATAGCAACCAGGCGTTTGCCATATTCCTGCAACTCGCCGTTGAGCGGTTGAATGACCAACAGTTTACGCCCTTCAAGGGCTTCATTTTTGACGGTGGCAACCACGGTTCCAACCACGCGAGCTAATTGCATTGCTAACCTCAAGGTAAACTTGCGAGCCTAAAGCATCGCGCCTGCTCGCTGGGGTTGTCAAGCAGTGTCGATTAAGGCAAGAAAATATTACTTCGGGAAAGATGAGTATTATTCAGTAAAAGGTTATGCCTGTCTTTCGGATCAAGCCTAGCGAATTGTTGTCGCAGTTCACTGTCTTCTATCAATATACTACTTCGGTTATTTGTGTCATTCATCAAAACAAGATTGGCAGGCGTGATAAGTTTTTTTTCAACACCGTCAATTAACCAATAAATCCGCTGATAATGATTATCCACCGGCATTGATTGTTGTGAAGGAATTCCTATTGTTGAAGTGACCACAAACTGATTGCCATGCGAGGCTACGATAAAACTATTGTCAACCAGAGCAGCGCGTGATAGCGGTAATTTTTGAATTAAAGTAAGACGAGCCTGCAAATAATCATCACCAATTCCTCTGGGTATTGGAGCTTTCGCACTCAAAGTAAGTAACGGCACAATGGTAGCGATGACATAAATCGCTTTCCTTGGCTCTTTCTGCATACTTAACCAAATTAACCCTGGCACCAATAATGCCACTTGGAGGTATGCTAAGCTACATAATCGCCCCGCAATTCCTCTCAATCCGTCGCCATCGCTCAAAAACGGATTGAGCGTTACCAATAAGCTAAATAAAGCAATGGAGCCCAAAAAAATCATTGGTTGATTAGGCTGTTCATTGCGTCTCAAAAATAGAACCGAGAAGATACCGAGAGATGCGACAAGCAGTATTAATCTATCAGCTAAAGCAACGCGGGTTATAGACCAATGTGGGACAGTTGCAAACTCACTTCTAAGCCACTCTGGCACAGGTATAAAAGGTTGAATCATAATTAATGCCGGAGCGATGAGAATGACAACCGCAAATCCTAAAGCACCCCATTTATAAATCAAGCCTCGGTCTTGTGCCATAAGCAAATACACAGGCAAAGTTGAAATAACAAAAAATATTGCGAGCAGTAAAATAGAACGATGGCTGAAAACCGCAGCGAGAAAACAAACAATCGAAGGAATGGCGTAGACGACTTTTTTATTTTGCCTTGTTTTAATGGCAAACCACACTGACCAAATAAAGAAGGCTAAGCCCCCAGAGTTACTGATGAACTCTCCAATCAAAAATAACCGCGAGGTTGGAATAGCAGTTAAAATAAAACCAATTAAACCCGCCCAATATTGGCGAGTAATCGATGTTACTAAAGCAAAAACTCCCAAACTAATCAAACTGTGAAACAAAAGACTTGAAATTTTTATCGCAATAATCGAATTGGGTGCCAAGTAACTCAATGATGTTATCAGATAAATTATCAGAGGGGTTTTAATCGGAAACCAGAAGTGTCCCTTTGTCCGTAATGTGTCAACCTGAAGAACGTAATAATAACCATCAATACCTACAGCGACCGGATACTTTGTGAGGAGTGAGAAGTCACGCCACAGGCAAAGCAACAATATGCTCAATACCCCCGCCACCGCCCATCGTTTCAGAGATACTTCTTTCGATGGGTCAGCGATGAAATGCATAAACCAAGTAATGATTTGGGGATTAATCTAATTGCTTATTGATTGGTGACAGGCAACCAGAAAATTCTGTTGTTACTGTCGCGCACAATAATTGAAGAGCTATCTGCTCCGATTACAAAAATGCTATTAGTGGGATTCACTTTCAGCATTTGGGTCACTTCGGAACTTTGCTCATATGCTATTGGCTTCCATAAATTACTTCCTGACACAAGACGAGTTATTCCTGTGGGAAGGAGTGCCAGGACTTGACCGTTCGGTTGTATTGCTACCGAAGTTACAAATCGTCCTTTAAGGTTTTCCTCACTAATTTGAGCTTTACTTAAAATTTCTCCCTCACCATTAAGTTCAACCAGAGTGCGTTGCCCGGCGAACCAAGCAAAAACTTTTCCCGCCTGATTAGCAAAAAGCAGAGGATAATCTATACTATTTTTTCGTCTGTTAAAAGGCTCATTATCTTGAGGACCAAATCCATTATTCGCAAATAAGCTTCGAGCAACATAACTTGCGAGCAATTTACCTTCGGATGAAAATTTATAGATCAGGTCGTAATCTACCCTACGGCTATTTTTCTTTACCAAATCCGCACCCATTATCCAGGTATTATTATTTTCATCAACAGCGACACTCTTAGCTGAGATCGGAGCGAGTTGGACGAGCCTTTGTAATTTGCCGGAATTTAGATCATAAACCATCAGGACGCTCACTGGTTGCACAGTCGTGCTGACAGCCACAACAATGACGCTAACCATCCCATTTTTATTGACCGCTGCATCATGAACAGAAACAGATGAAGCTTCCGGTATATCTTTTTGAGGGGAGCAAAAAAATACCTGTTGCCCATCTTTATTGATAACAACAACCGATTGATTCTCTCCAACGGAAGGATTATTCATTACAACCATCACAAAATGGTCTGCATTATATCTAATGATCTGCGCCATCCTGTATTTTGGCTTCAACTGCAAATTTTTTACTGATGACAAATCTTGGGCACTTGCTATCCCCGAAGTATAGAACAAAAAAAACGATGTAAAAATTAGCAAAGTTTTTATTGGATATTCCATAATTCCTCCTTTTGATGAGTGCCTACACTTTTAATAAAATTAGACTTTTTCAATTTTCTGTTGTAGATGCCAAACTTGCAATTTACATTTCTACTATCGCCACCGGTCGCAGATACACTCTTCAAGCCAATATCCACAAGAACAATTAGGTCCGTTACATCCAGTAATGCCACTCATATAATCATCTGACGGCGAAGGTACACCTCCATGCCATCCACAATCATCTTCGCAACAAGCACATCCAGTGCCGGGGTAGGGTGCAACGAGTTCTGACCAACATTGATAACATCCCGTACACTCAAAATATCCAGCGGAAGAAAGTTTCTTTAGAATAGCGTTTTTAGGTAGCGATTCCAGCGAGAAAATTTCAGGGAAAGAAATTTTCTTCAAAAAACCCCGGTCGTTCCTTTTGTTCGCGCTGCGCGCTTGACGTTTAGGCTTTATGCCATCAAACACAGATTTGATGGTTTGTCCCCTCACGTCCATAACCGGAACCTTTTGCCCGGTTACAACTTCACCAGCAAAAGCGGAACATAACGCTAACAGCATTGCGATAGATGATGTGGTTATTATTTTTCTCAAGGCTTCCGGGCGTGTGCATAATTTTGTGTAAACGGTCGAGTTAAAATTCTGGCAACCGGTCAGCAAACTCAATGGCAAACCGATTCAACGCCGCTCGCCAATCCTTTACCGGCATCGTCCAGCGCTCGCTGATATTCTGCAACGCTAAGTATATCAATTTCAACGCCGCTTCATCTGTAGGAAATGAACCACGATTTTTAATAATTTTTCGCAAACTCATATTCACACTTTCAATCGCATTGGTCGTATAAATTACTCGACGAATTTCTTCCGGGTAAGCATAAAAAACCGCCACTCGTTCCCAGTTCTTGCGCCACAACTGCACAATCGGCGGATATTTTTCTCCCCATTTCTCAGCGAATTTTTCTAACTCCAACTCGCCTTCGTCGCGCGTCGCCGCTTTATAGATCGTCTTTAAATCGGCGGCTACGGCTTTGC
>JBFMDH010000029.1 GCA_040754075.1 Acidobacteriota bacterium | reverse complement strand
GGTGACAGCGCACAATCAATTGGTGTTGTTGATCCCGTTTCAGAGATTACTTTATCTTTAGTACCTGTGCGCCCGCTGATGTCGCCCTCCAAAGAGGGTGAAGAAGAAAAGAAAATCCCCTCAAGGAATGTTGACAAGCAGCCAGCAGGACGGATGGGTTTGTGCCACACTCAATGATTGGAACGTACTTTCAACATTTATAGCGTGACTTTTACTCGTGGTTTCTTCAGAGCGCGAACCGTAATGTTCACATGACCTCGCTATGCCGCCCGCGCCCGCTGATGGTGAGTGTTAGGTTGCTACAAGCTAGGCGTTTACAAGCGAATGGGAAAAAGAAAAAAACTAACTAATCCAGAGATGACTCATCTGCTGTTGCTGAATGCAGGCGTATGTTGCGTCTGCAAAGCACGCGGAGTCGGGGTCAACTTTCACCATATTGATCACGACCCCTCCAATAACGATCCAGCCAATATTGCGGTACTTTGCGTTGAAGACCATGACGCACATCACAGACCTAAGAAGTACACGCAGTTAAAACATACTGAGCTTGGTGCAGACAAAATTCGCGCCCATAAAGAAGAATGGGAGGCATTCGTTGCGGACGCCAAGAAAGAGCATCCTCAATCAATCGCAGTAATAAATGCTTATGGAACTCTCGATGCGATACATGCTGTCAGGATGATCTTTCAAAAGGTAGATGGCAAAATAGTACTTGAAAGGCATTATCATCTGCTCGATGGCCCTATCGAGATGTGGATTGACTCAATCTTGGAAGAAATGAACGAGTTAGCTCCTAACCTGAAATTGACTGTGATTAATGAGCCTCTGTCCATTGATTACTGTCCCTGTTGTGGAAATTCTGTATCGAACACTCTTGACTGGAATATCGCCACCAAACTAACCGCATCTGACTGGAATACACAATCCTCTGGTGCTGTGTATATAAACCCAAAGCAATCGTCTCTTGCCATAACCATTGGCTACAAGGAATCTGATATCATTACTGCGCATTTGCATCGATGCGGCAAGTATCTGCATTTCCAAACGCCAAAATTCGAGGAAAGAGTCCTGATTCGATGCGCTCCAAGCGTACGAACTCAAGCAACCAGAATAGTACGAAAATTTATTAAGGAGTGGTCTCCAGCTAGAGTTTTTGTTGGAACTGGCGATCCTGATTCGCCATATTTGATTGACGAGTTTTTGCTACCGAAGGTTTGGGAGCGCGCAACCTAACAACCGCATCCAGCGGAGGCCGCGAAGCGCAGTTCTTATGGCTTCCCGCAATGCCGTTCGCTGCCCCGCTGATGCGGAGCGTTAGCTATCATGACGCGAGGCGTCACTCTCGCGGATGAAAATTAGCCTGCTAATGGAATCAGTGGTTTAGCTACTAATTTTCATACCAGTGGCTTCTTGTAGCTTCAACAGCTTTGTTTCTTATTTCAAAGCAGGCGGCTTGCAGCGAACGTGAGGTAAATCAATGATGATATTCTTCCGAGCAGTCTCGACTTTTCTCATTATGTTCTTCGCTACGACCATCGTATATCCTTGTACATGCGAAATTCTGAAACCGAAGAAGAAGCTGAAGAAAGCTACCGCCGTATTTATCGGAGAAGTCATTGAGATTGGTCATAATGACAAAGACAGCTCAGTGAGTGTCGCAGTCAAATTCAAAGTTGAAGAATATTGGAAAGGAATAAGAGAGCCGTACATTTCAATCGTAACTGAGCCTGCTGTATGCTGTACCTGCGGACTAAAAGTAGAAGCAGGCAAAAGGTATTTGATCTATGCTTTCGCTCTTGAAAACGGACAGCTTGAGACGAGTCTTTGCGCATCAGCGGCAGTTGACAGTGAGCGATCCGTAGATGAATTGAAAGTGCTTGGCAAAGGTAAACATTTGAAGTGAAGGTTGCCTACACATAAGAACGACGCTTAGTTATTGACTGATTTCCTCTCATGAAGCAGTTACGCCTCTTGCTGTTGAGTTCTTCTATAGCCAAACGGTTCAACCGCAAGCTTGAGAAAATAAGCGCGAATTGGCGGGCAAAGTGTTGACCGCCTGAAAAATTATCCTTGCCGCTTCCTGGGTTGATTGATACTTGCAGCAGTCCTGACACACGAGTCTTCATGAATAAAAACGGAAGATGATGGCAAAAGAGGGAATGAGAGAAAAACTTTTTCCGGGCAGATAACGATTCGCCGGTGTGCCGGTAATTGAAACCGACAGCGCGTCTGCCAAAGCTTCGCGCCTGCGCCGCAGGTTGAGGGCGCTGCCGCGAAAGTTCAAACAATGATTAACCGGTGAATCCGAGACTCACCGCACAGCAAAGCGGCACCGCCGCCAAAAATTTGATAATCAATCACTGCGCGCCGCTAAAAAAGCGGTGAACCGAGACAATGAATAAATCGAATTGCCCCGGTTCACCGCTTTATCAATTATGCAAAATCAAAAAATCTCAGCCTACTTTATCCACCGGCTGATTGCCGAACCGTCGCGGATGATGGTTTCGCTGCGTTCGGGTCCCGTCGAAATCAAAGCCATCTCGGTTTCACATAAGGCTTCGAGTCGGGCGATGTAATCTTTCGCAAGTTGCGGCAACTCGTCGTAGCTGGTCGTGCCGCTGGTGTTGGTGTTCCAGCCTTTAACGGTTTCATAGACCGGCTCGCATTGCTCCAGAACGTGGGCGCTGTAAGGCATTTCCTTAATCAATTCGCCGCGATAACGATAAGCCGTACAGATTTTGATTTCAGCGAAATCATCGAGCACATCCATTTTCGTCAGCGCAATCGCGTCCAATCCATTGACCGTCGCTGAATAACGACCGACCACCGCATCAAACCAGCCTGTGCGCCGCGGACGCCCGGTTGACGCGCCATATTCGTTGCCTTTCTTGCGCAGGTATTCGCCGTCGCTATCGAATAACTCTGTCGGGAAAGGTCCGCCGCCGACCCGCGTGGTGTAGGCTTTGGAAATCCCTAACACGCCGGTAATCAGTTTCGGCGCAAGCCCTGTGCCGATGGTTGCGCCGCCCGCTGTGGCGCTCGACGACGTGACGAACGGATAAGTGCCGAAATCGACGTCGAGCATCGTCCCTTGCGCGCCTTCGAGCAATACCGATTTGCCTTCGCGCACCGCCGCGTTCAACATCACACAGGTATCTTTGACGAAGGGCACCAGGCGCAACGCTTCATTCAAATATTCATCAATCATCTGTTCGGCGTTAATCAATTCGCCGCCGCAATACTGGATTTCGCGGTTGGCTTTTTCAACATTCTCTTTGAGTTTCTCGTGCAGTAAATCGGGGTAGAGCAAATCGCCTGCGCGAATGCCGGTGCGCGAAGCTTTGCTTTCGTAAGTTGGCCCGATGCCGCGCAAGGTCGTGCCGACGCCGCTTTTGCCGAGTTTGAGTTCGCGCGCGTGGTCAAGCGCCGCGTGATACGGCAATATCAAATGGGCGCGGTCAGAGATAAACAAACGCCCTTCGCATTTGATGTTCATCTCTTCGAGTTCACTGACTTCCAGATTGAACGCCTGCGGATTGACGACTACGCCATTGCCGATCACACAGAGCGAATTTTCCTGAAGAATGCCCGAAGGGATTAAATGCAAAACGAATTTGCGTTCGCCGATATAGACCGTGTGCCCGGCGTTGTGACCGCCTTGATAACGCGCCACCACCTCGAAATGCGGAGCCAGTAAATCAACCACTTTGCCTTTGCCTTCGTCGCCCCATTGCGCGCCGATTACTACGATATTTTTCATGATGAATGCCTTTTTGATAATCGGGAATTCAATGTTTGAAATTAAAAACCATAGCATCCTCTGCGCCTGCCTCTAGGTCCTCTGCGGTTATTCAAAAGATAAACGGAAACCGCAGAGGGCGCAGAGGATTTCGCGATGAGGTCGCAGAACCTGTAATCAAATTCCCATATTGTAAAACTTCTAATCCTGATTAGCCCGCGCGAACCCACGAACCGGAATTTCAGAAGCAGTTTTTTAGTGAAAGAGTGCGGTTAAAGACCGCTTCCAAACTTGTGAATGTTTCTGTCGGTGCGGGATGCAAACAGAAGTGCAGGCGCACCACGCTGTCTACGTGTGCGCCTGCGATTGAAGACTTGCGAAAATCTTTACGCCCCGATGGCTTGATCAATCATTCGCGCGATGTTGTCTTTGCTGGTCATGCCGATGACGCGGTCGGCTTCATCGCCACCTTTGAACAAAATCAATGTCGGAATGCCGCGAATGCCGTAACGCGCGGGAACATTCGGACTGAAATCGACATTGAGTTTTACGACTTTGGCTTTGCCGCTGTAATCTTCGGCGACCGCATCAACTGCCGGAGCCAGGGCGCGGCACGGGCCACACCATTCTGCCCAAAAATCAACCAACACCGGTTGAGCAGATTTTAAAACTTCCTGTTCAAAAGTCTCATCGGTTACTTCACTGACGAATTTGTTCATTTAAACCTCCAAAAATATTTATTTAATGAATCCAGAATATGAATCAAAAAACCAGTCCGGTTTATTTCCCGGTTTTAAATATCAGCACATAAAATTACCAGACTTGAGCCAATTTAACTATGCGTCAGGCGCTCGTACAACGCGACGTATTGCCGCGCCGAAACATTCCACGAATAGTCTGCATACATGCCGTTGAGCATCAACTGCCGCCACAACTCTTTATCCATATAGACCATCAACGCTTCATAAATTTTTTCCACCAGTTTGTCGGCATCGTAGTCATAAAATTTAAAGCCATTGCCCTGCCTGGTAGCGCGATTGAAATTTTCAATCGTATCATCGAGTCCGCCAACCGCGCGGACAATCGGCGCAGTCCCGTATTTGAGCGAATACATTTGATTGAGTCCGCAAGGCTCAAACCGCGACGGCATCAAAAACATGTCTGCACCGGCTTCGATTTTGTGCGCCAGTTCATTCGACAGTCCGAAATAGACGCCGACCTGATGCGGGCGGGTATCGCGCAAACGTTGAAAAGCATCTTCAAAATATTTTGCGCCCGAACCGAGCAATACAAAATTCGCGCCTCTGTCCAACACTCGCCAGATGGCATCAATGATTAAATCGAAACCTTTCTGGTCGGAAAGCCGCGACACGCAACCAATCAACGGGCGCTCTAAATCTTCCGGCAACCCGAAAGTGCGCAGCAAATCGCGTTTGCATTCGCGTTTGCCGGTCAAATCGTGCGGCGAAAAGTGAGCAGCGATGTAAGGGTCGTTTTCGGGACTCCATTCTTCGTAATCCACGCCGTTTAAAATGCCGAAAAGCCGGTGCCGACGGGCGCGCAACACGCCATCAAATTGATAAGCGTATTCGGGGGTTTGAATCTCTTGCGCGTATTTGGGACTGACGGCGTTGATGGCATCGGAAAATACCAGACCGGCTTTGAGCATACTTGATACGCCATGAAATTCGATGCCGCCTTCCGAGCGATTGACCCATTCCGGCAAGCCGTATTTGCCGGTCGAATACGGGCTGAACAACCCATGAAACGCCATGTTGTGAATCGTAAACACAGTTTTGACATGAGCAATCACCGGGTCTTTGGCGTACACCGCTTTTACATAAATCGGAATCAGCCCGGTCATCCAATCATTCAGATGAAAGATGTCGAATTGTTCATTGAAGGCTTTGGCGAGTTCAACGGTGGCGCGGCTGAAATAGGCGAAGCGGTCAGGGTCGTCATGCTCGCCGTAGAGTTTGCCGCGAAAATAGAAATGTGGCGCGTCGATGAAATAGACCGGCACTTCGCTGGAACGATCAAGATAGATATCCGATGTGTAAAGCTGACCGTCAAACGGAACCTGAATGTTGCCGGGAAGGCGTTCGCCGCTGTGCAGGATTTTTTCGAGATTGTAACGCGGCATCACGATGCGAACCCGGTGTCCGAGTCGCGCCAGGGCTTTCGGTAATGCGCCCGCAACGTCCGCGAGTCCGCCGGTTTTCGCGTAGGGGACAACCTCTGATGCCACAAACAGGATGTTCAATCGTTGTCCCCCATAACTCAGAAAGTAGCTGACTCTCAAGACCGAAAATAGTAGAGAGCGCGTAGAGCATTGTCAAGAAAATGGACTGATGCTGAAAAGTAGTGAATAAAACCACAGAGACACCGAGACACAGAGAAGAAAAAGAAAGGGAAATAGGAAGTCGGGGAGGATTTGAAAAACTTATCGGTTCACCTTTTTACCTTTTTCTCGGTGTCTCGGTGTCTCTGTGGTGAATTTCTTTCAACTCAGCCGAGTTGTTTGCGAAACCGCCAGGCGCTTATGCCAACTAACAGAACGGCAAAAGCGAGCAGCGCCAGCAGGTGCGGGTATAAAACTTCCATACCTGCGGCTTTGAGCATGATGCCGCGCGCGATGGTGGCAAAATGGCGAATCGGATTTAAATAAGTCAAAGGTTGTAACCAATCGGGCATTCCTTCAATCGGCGTAGTCGCGCCTGAAAGCAAAGCCAGCGGCGGATTGATAAAAAAAATGAGCAACTGCGCCTGTTGTTGCGACCGTGTGAAGGTCGCAATGAATGTGCCGATGCCGATGCCTGCAAAGATGCAAAGCCCACCGGCAGAACAGAGCAATAAAAGATTGCCGCGCACCGGCACATCGAACACCGCGTACCCGACGCCCAGCGCCAGACCAATATCAATCAACAGCAATAAAAAAAGCGGCGCGATTTTGGCAATAATAATTTCCGAAGCCTCGGCAGGCGTCATCAATAATTGTTCAACCGTGCCAATCTCTTTTTCTTTAACCAGCGATGCCGAAGCAATCAGCGAACCGTTCAACACCAGCAGGATGCCAAGCGTTCCGGTGATGATAAACCAGGCGCTTTCGAGTCCCGGATTGTAAAGCAATGCCACCCACGATGAAATTTTTCCTTCTGGTTTTGGCATCGGCGGTGAGTTGATTGCTATTGCGCGCCCGTTGATGGCGTCTCGCTGATTGAGCGCAGCAATAATTCGCGAAGCGTAACCTGCGGCAATCCCTGCGGTGTTTGAATCCGACGCATCAAACAACAACTGCACATCGGCGGTCTCGCGGCGTTGGCGTTTTCGCGCAAAATCATTTGGAATAATCAATCCGGCATCGAGCTTACCTTCGCGAAGCGCTGCGCCGAGCGCCTCGCCCGATTCATAAAAGCTGCGCACTTGAAAGGATTGACTTTCAACGAAGGCGGAAATCAATTCGCGGCTCGTCGCGCTGCGGCTTTCATCAACCACACCGAGTCGTAGATTGGTGACTTCGGGGTTCAAGGCAAAACCGAAAATCAAAATCTGAATCGTCGGCGGAACGATTAACGAGGCAATCAAACGGCGGTCGCGTTTGATTTGCCGCAGTTCTTTTAAGAACAATGCCCAGAGTCTGGTGGCGAAAATTTTGTGCAATAAGTTTTTCATAAATCCACCTGCATGTGGCGCATCTTTCGCCACGCCAGAACGAAGTAAAATAATCCCAACAGTGCAAGCATCAGCGGCGCATGCCACACCGCCGCCCAACCGCCGCCGCGCAAAAAAGCGTCGCGGGCAATCTCAATGAAATAACGCGCCGGAACCACCCCGGCTATCCAGCGAATCCCTGCGGGGATGTTTGAAATCGGAAACATAAAGCCCGATAACAGGAACGACAGCAGAAAACTGACCATCGCCACGGCTTGAATTGCGGTTGCCTGATTGGGAACCACTGCGCCAACCATCACCCCGAACCCGACATTGCAAAACAGGTAAAGCAAAGTTCCAACCACAAACGGCGTCGGGTCACCGGCAAAGCGCAAACCGAAAACCATCATGCTGGCGAGTACCGCGAGCGCCCATTCGGTCAAAGCGATGACGAAAAAAGCCAGCGTTTTTCCGAGTAAAAATTCAGGCGCGGAGATGCTTGAAACATAAACCTGCAGGATGGTTTTCTGTTCGCCTTCGCGCGAGGTCGCAAGCGCCGCAAGCAATGGCGGAAAGAGCGCCAGCACGACTGCAAGCGCGCCGGAGCCGATATATTTATCCGATTCGCGTCCGGGGTTATGCCACATGCGCATCTCGGCTTTGATTGGCGATGTCGATTCACGGAAATCTTTTTGCGAGGCAAAAGCCTGTGTGACTGCCGCAGCATTGCCGCGCACGATGTTTGCCGTGTTGGCATCGGTCGCATCAATGAGCCATTGCACCTGAGCATCCCCGCCGCGCAGATAATCACGCTCGAAATTTTGCGGGATGATGATTGCTGCTCTGGCTTTTTCGCCATCGAGCATGGTTTCCGGTCGCGCATCAATAGGCAAAGGGTGAACACGAAAGGTAAGCGAGGTGTTACACGCATCAATATAACGACGCGAAAGCGGAGTCTGATCCAGGTCTTGAATAACCACCGGGAGATTAGTGACCGAAAACGAAATCGCTTTGCCAAACAGCACCAGCAAAATGAGCGGCAGAATGATCGCGAGCGTCAACGTCAATTTATCCCTGAAGGTTTGTGTCAATTCTTTGCGCGCCTGGGCGATGATGCGTTTCATACTCTCGACCTCCGCTTTCTTTTAATCCTCAACCGCAAATTTGCCCTGTTTACGGGCTTTTTCGACGACAGTGATAAAAACGTCTTCGAGCGAATAACGCTCCTCGGTAGCCTTAAAAACGCCAATGCCATTGGCATTTAGTTTTTGCGAAAGGCTGCTGATTTCTGTGACCGCGCCTTCATCAACAATGACGTGCAACCGATCCCCGAAGAGCGAAACCCGCCAACGCTCCATTGCACGCTTCAATAAATCGGCGGCGCGTTGCGGTTGCTCGGTTTTTAATTCGAGCAAATGCCCTGTCTGTTCGGCTTTGATTCCCGTCGGTGTGCCTTCAGCGACGAGTTCGCCCGCGACCATAAACCCTAGCCGATTGCACTGCTCGGCTTCTTCGAGATAATGCGTGGTGACGAGCACCGCGACACCACGGTCAGCAAGCGTGTTGATCATCTTCCAGAATGCGCGGCGGGCGAGCGGGTCAACCCCTGATGTCGGCTCATCCAAAAACAACACGCTCGGTTCGTGCATCACTGCCGCGCCGAAAGCAACACGCTGTTTCCAACCGCCGGGCAAATCGCCGGTCATCATATTGCCTTGCCCTTCGAGTCCCGAAAATTCCAATACCCAGCGTTTTTTCTCTTCACGCTCCGCAAGCGGTATTTGATAAACGCCCGCGAAAAAATCGAGATTATCGTTAATTGTCAAATCGTCGTAGAGCGAAAATTTCTGTGACATATAGCCGATGCGCCGCCGTAAAAAACTCGAACGTAGACTGCCGCGTTCGCCGGCGAGTTCAATGTCGCCGCTCGATGCGCCAATCAGTCCGCAGAGCATTTTGATAGTGGTGGTTTTGCCTGCGCCGTTTGCCCCTAAGAGTCCGTAAATCTCGCCGTATTTGATTGCAATGTTGATATCTTTCACGGCATGAAACGCGCCGAAACGCTTTTGTAGATCAATGGCTTTAATGGCGATGGCATCCGGGTCGCGCTCGCGAAATATTCGCCGAACCGGAAATGCCGGAGTTCTGACAATGCCGCCGAGTTCGCGCAACACCGCGACAAAGGTATTTTCAAGGGTCGGCGAAACCGCGCGAATCTCGCGCACTTCAAGACCCGCCTGCTTCAACGCTGCACGCGCACAGGTTTCGCCGATTTTCAAATCGCTCACCATCACATCAAGCCGGTCGCCGAAGCGTTGTACATCGGCAATCTCGGAAACCTTACTGAGTAATTCTTCGGCGCGACTCAAATCCTCAGCGCGAACTTCCAGACGTTCGAGTCCGAGATTTTCGCGAAGTTCGGCGGGTGTTCCGGTTTGATGAATGGTGCCGTCCTGCATCAGCGCCACTCGCGTACAGCGTTCGGCTTCGTCGAGATAAGGTGTGGCGACCACGATGGTCATGCCTTCGGTTGCAAGCGCCGCCAGCGCATCCCAGAATTCGCGGCGCGAAACCGGGTCGACGCCGGTGGTCGGTTCATCAAGTAATAAAATTTTCGGTTCGCTGATGAGCGCGCAGGTAAGCGCGAGTTTCTGTTTCATACCGCCACTGAGTCTTCCTGCCAAACGGGCGGTGAACCTGTCCATATCGAACAATTTCAAATAGCGATTGCCGCGCGTTTCAATTTGCTGGCGCGATAATTTTCGGAGTTCACCCATATAACGCAGGTTTTCAGCGACGCTTAAATCCTGATAGAGACTGAAAGCCTGCGTGAGATAACCGATGATATTGCGGGCGTCGCGTGTCGTTTGACCGAATACCAACGCTTCACCTGCGGTTGCCGCCATTACCCCACCGAGAACTTGAAACACTGAGGTTTTGCCCGCGCCATCGGGCCCGATGAGTCCGAAGATTTCGCCTTCACGAATATCCAAATCAATGCCGCGCACGGCTGCGATTGCGCCGTAATTTTTTCGCAAACCGCGAATGCGAATCGCGTGGTTTCGTGGCGGTGCTTCTTGCTCATTCATTTCAACTGACAGCAGCGAAGCCGGAAATGCGCTCAGGGTATTTAATGTCGCGTTCGTTGGTGTGTTCATAGGTGTATTACCTTGAAAAATGAAATAAAGGGAGTTGGTCAACATCCTCTGTCCGGCACGGTCAAAGACCGCTTGTTCAACACCGGACAGCCTGTTTAATTGGCATTTCAATATTCACCTTCGGGTTTCAGCTACCCAGGTGTTGCCTTCGACCAGCACACTGCCATCGGCAGGCATACCGGGTTTGGCATAGCCTTGCGGATTCACCAACTGAAGTTTTACGCCGACCACCTGTTTGACGCGGTCGTGACGAAAGTAGGTATTTTCGGGCGTAAACGAAGCCTGTGGGTCGATGCGTGAGACCACCGCTTCAAGCGGTTCGTCGGGATTGGAATCAAGATAAACGCGAGCCGTTTGCCCGATGCGCACACGTCCGATTTCGCCTTCGGGAATAAAGCCGCGCAAATAAACCTTGTCGAGATTGACAAGCGTGATAATGGCTGTGCCTGGGGCAACAACTTCGCCGGGTTCTGCGGCGCGGGTTGCTACCGTTCCATCAAAGGGCGCGATGACTTTCAAATCGGCGCGATTGGCTTCGGCTTCGCGAAACTCTGCGCGGGCGCGTTCAGCATCGGCTTTTGCAGAAAGAATATCGGATTCGGCTTGTTGAATCTGCTGTTCGATTGCCGCCGCCTGCGAAGCGTGAATCGCCGGATTTTCGAGATTGGCTTTTGCAGCGGTGAGCGCCCCGCGCGCCGCTTCCACCTGTTTTTTCGCAGCTAAAACGACAGCCTCCTGCGCTTGTGCCGCGGTCGTTGATTGCATGCCCTCGCGTTCCGAAACATTGCCTTGACGCGCCAGTGCGGTGAATTTCTCTTTGTCATAACGCGCCTGCGCGTATGCCGCCTGGGCTTCGGCAAGCGCGGCTTCGGCGGCGGCGAGTTGCGCCTCGGCTTGCGCCACGCGACCCTCTGCATCGGTGCGCGATTGATTTTTGCTCAGGCGGCTTTGTTCGAGTTGCGCTTGCAAAACGGCAATCTGTTGCCGCGAATGTTGAAGCCGCGCTTCGGCTTGCGCGACCATTGATTGCGCTTGCGACAACCGCGCGTTCATCTGTTCATCATCGAGCACAGCAATCACCTGCCCGGCTTTTACGGTGTCGCCTTCGCGCACGCTGATTTCGCGTATGCGACCGGAAGTTTTGGCGGCAATCGCTGCATCATCGCTTTCAATGCGCCCGCTGAGCGAAATAATCTGATGCGGCGGTTGCGGCGCGCGCAAAAAGAACCACCAGATGAGAAACCCTGTGGTCAACAATAAGCCAAGCGTGACAGGCGCGGCTTTTTTGAATTTATTGTTTGTCGTCATAACTTTGTTCTCCTTCTCCGAAATCAATCAAAGGGTTAAATCGAATTTTGGTTTTCAAGAAAATGCTCACTCGCGTTGCAGGCTGGCTTTTGCCGCAAGATAGGCATCAAGCGGCGAAAGCAACATAATCATCAGCCAGATGGGAAGCAGAATGAGCGCCAGCACCAGCGTTTTGCTCCATTGGCTTTGCAGTTGTCCGGTCTGTCGCGAGGTCAGACCTTCAGTTGCCGATTTAATCAATGGCGTCGAAACCGCGTGATAAAAGTTTTCATCCATAGTCGTCGTTGCGTAAGAAACGGAGCGGTCTTGATCATTCGCCATAGCGAGCGCCACGGTTGGCTGCGACGAAAATTCGTCCGTCCAGTCTGGGTTATCTTGTTGCGCCCCGCACTGACGACAGAATTGATTATCGGCAAGTACGCCTGCGCCACAGACAGTACAAAGTTTGACGAAAACTTGTTTACATTGAACGGCTTTGCCAGACATCTGGGTTTCCTCAATGATGCTGCTCAATGGTTGTTGAAAAATTCAACGACCGGCAGTTTTTGTGTAGAAGTTGCTTCTTGAAACCGAGGGTTAGCGGTTCCCTGCGCCACGACTGTTTGGATAACCAGAAAAATCAACGCCAGGATGGTGAACAGAAATTGCAACACTATATCGACGTTGTCTGATTGCGCGGTTCGTCCAGTCGCCATCATCTTATGATTGGTTTTATGGTTCGGTTGCATCTTTGTGGTTCCTCCAAAAATTTTTGCTGCACAGTAACAATTAAACCGGCTGCTTTTCGTGAGCGGCGATCTCTTCGGCGATAAACTGAGTTAATACATTGGTCGCCAGAATTTCGACGCCGGCGTTATGAATCAAAGCCAGTGCCCCCCGACCATCGCTATCAACAAAGGTGACTTCCGATAAATCCAGACAGATTTGTTGAACCGTCTGTGCCTGGCAAACGGCTTGATAACAAGCCCGCAACTCTTCAACATATTTGCCCATCAAGCGGCCTTCGAGTTTCAACATCACGGTCTCTTCATTGTGGTAACAACTAATCTTCAACATTTTTTTCTTTCCTTTACGGGTCAGAGTTAAGGCAAGCCGCTTACCACAACGCCTTGATTTTTGCGTTTTCAGTTAAGCGATTGAATCAGTGAGGGTTGTGATTGAACGGTGGAAAAGTAACAAGCGTCATTGCGCTGAAGTGACGAAAAACTAAAGCCGACATTTCGGCGTTTGCCGACATTTCGGCAATAAAAAATGCGAAATCCGGCATGGTCATTTTTCTTCGACTCCCCGATTTTTCAGGCTAACTCCGTTTGCTTCATTGGCTTAAATCCAGAGCCGGAAAAATCCATTGCTTTGGCAACAAGTTTGCCCTTATGCCAACCGTCGCCAACAAGCGCTCAGGTAGCAAAGCCGGATGAGCGATTTGCTTGCGATGCGATTGCAGCGCCGCCTGCAAACAACTTTGTCGTTAAAAAAAGGAGAAGGCACACAACGTATGTTTGAACTGATTTTGCTTGTCATGCTGCTGTTTACAGGCTTCTGCGCAATGATTCTGGTGTGGAGTTTTTTCAACATCTTCGGCAGAAGAAACGCCAAAAGAAAAAGAAAACTGATGCAGACACAGATGCGCCACAGTAGCCAGAACAGCCGCGCATAAGTTTCGAGAAACGATTTCGATAACTCGGAGGAACAGGAAAATGAATCAACTTAAAGGAGAAACCATAATGAAAGTTAAAGGAGAAACCAACATGAAAATTTCGCAAGGATTCGTGAGCTTATGCTTTCTGCTGCTGCTTGCAGGAAGTTCGTTTGCTCAAAAAGTGAATGTGGATTATGACAGAGGCGCAGACTTCTCGAAGTATAAGACCTACAGTTGGGCAATGGGAACGCCAGCCGCCAACCCGATGGTTCACCAACGTATCGTCGCCGGTGTCGAAGCGCAACTTGCCGCTAAAGGATTGCGCAAGGTCGATAGCAACCCTGACCTGATCGTCGCTTATCACGCGGCAACCGATACGCAGGTTTCCGTGAGTAGCTGGGGCGGCGGACCCTTCGGCGGTTGGCGCATGGGATCAGGCACCGCCACTGTAAACAAAGTTCCGGTGGGACAACTGATGATCGATATCGGTGATGTAAGCGCCAAACGATTCGTCTGGCGCGGAACCGCCAGCGCCACAGTCAGCAGTAAACAGGAAAAGAACGAGAAATATCTGAATACGGCGCTCGCCAAGATGTTCCAGAATTTCCCGCAACCGCCTAAATAAATCTACCCGGGTTGAGCGGAAGCGACCCGCTTCTGCTCAACTCACTCAATGCAGAAGGAGAATGTTTATGAAACTCAGTGATTACAAAACAAAATTTAAAATTAACTTGGTGTCGATAATTACCTTGATTTTATTGGGAAATCTCGTCGCTCAGGCGCAAGACCCGGCGCAACTCAAAGAGATTTTCGCCCGCTCGCAGCAACAGAACGCACAGGCGCTAAGGCAATACGCCTGGAAGTCGCGCAACGAAGTCAAAAAGAATGGCGA
Source organism: Acidobacteriota bacterium (assembly GCA_040754075.1). Classification (NCBI taxonomy): domain Bacteria; kingdom Pseudomonadati; phylum Acidobacteriota; species Acidobacteriota bacterium. Next base: position 85,700 of record JBFMDH010000029.1, on the reverse strand, counting down.
GAGTAAAAGCACAAAGGTTTTCGAGATGCGTTACGACGCCAACGGTAATCTCCAGAAACGACAAATCAGCGCCACAGAACCGTCACTGCCGAAAGGACCACTCATCGGACGCATCGCGCAAAAGAAGAAAGATGATTTTATTGAGATGGTCAATAAACTGGGCGAGCAGGTCAAAGCTTACAGTCAATTACCGCCTGAAAAAATGCAGGCGTTTCTGGCGAGCGCAACCATCACGCCCAAATTAAATGAAGGCATGGTGCAGATTCAGGGCGAACATTTACTGCAACGCGGCGACGTGATGCGCATTTTCATTGATGTCAAAAGCCGCAAACAACGGCGCGTCGAGATTGCCACGTTCTTTGAAAACCAGCCGGTGAAAGCGGTGATTGAATTCAGCGAATTGCCAGCCGGGCTGACCTATACGGCGCGCACGGTGGTTGATTACCCGAAGGAATCGCTGCAACTCATCACGGAAAACTTTGGTTATCAGCGCGAGGGGAGGTGAAGGATGAAACTGAGTTCATCACGATTCATCGCTTTCAATTTTGCAAATGCGCGAATGCACACATCGCGCGAAGCCTGGCTCAAAAACTTAACTGATAGATTGCCGGAGAGCCGCTTTCACCTGAAAAAAATCGTCTTTCTAGCGGCAACGGTTCTGTTTGTCTTTCCCTTTGTGGTGCAGGCGCAAAGCGTGAAGGTCGTCTATGATGAGACGCGCGACTTCACGAAATTCAAAACCTACGCCTGGGGCAAAGGGAGTCCGGCAAACAATCCGCAAATTCATAAACTGGTTGTGAATGAGATAGACCGGCAATTGCAAAGCCGGGGATTGAAAAAGGTGGAAGCCAATGCCGACCTCAAGGTTATCTATTACGCCTCGCTTGACGGTTACATCAATGAAGGCGCGGTCGAATACATGAAAAATTCCGACTGGCAGAAATGGGGCGAACACGAACCGGTTTATGGACCAAAGATGGTCGCCCTGCTGATTGCCCGCATGGTGCTTGACCTGGTTGATGTTTCGACCAACACGCTTGTCTGGAGGGGACGCGCCAAAGACGCTTATACGCCGAATCAAGCCAGAGGTAAGAAACGCGTGAATAAAGCATTGGCGAAACTGTTCGCTAAACTACCACCGCTTTCCGCCACCTGAAAGTTGAAAGCGGTGGATGAACACCACTGATTTGAGAGGTTCTATGAATATGCTTTACAGAGGGTTTAAAAATACGCTGCGCATGGTGTTATCGGTGATGGGATTGTTGTTCGCGGCGCAGGTTGCTTTCAGCCAATCCATCAACAGCGCGTATGACAAAGAGGTCAATTTATCGAGGCTCAAAACCTATGACTATAAAGTTGAAGAGCGGGATAAAACCGACGCGCTGGCGAGTGATACGCTGATGGCGCAACAAATCAAAGACGCTTTGGAAGAGGCGCTCGAAGCCAACTATTATCATCAATCGTTTGGCGGTACGCCCGATTTCCTGGTTGCCTATCACGTCAGCGCCAAAGATGTAACCGCAAGCCGCCGTGTGCCGCTCAGAGGTTTGCCGGGACCGCGCGGCAATCTGCAAATCGAAAGCCTGGTTCAGGGAACGTTGACGGTTGATTTTATCGACCCTGAGACTCGCAAACTCATCTGGCGCGGGGTGGCAACGGGAATCGTCGGCAGCGCGTCGGTTGATTTCAAAGTTGCCGAAGAGAAAATCAAAGCGGCAACGAAGTTACTCTTAGAGCAGTTTCGTAAAGATGTGAGCGGTCTTTAGAGCGCCTTGCAATTGAATTGACTGAGGGGATGTTGAAGGAGCGGTCTTTGACCGCGACGCTTACGCGGCGGTTATGAGTAAAAACAATCGCGAACCGCTCTGATGGCTATAGGTGCGATGAGCGAGGGCATGAACTGGTTATAGCCACTTTGCGGTTCTGCCGTTTTGATGTGCGGAGTCGCGGATTTACCGGGAAATTTCGCAATAGGTTTTCGAGTTTTTCAACCTCAGTCAATTTGTTTGCAAGCTCTGTTAAGACTGACGAAAGATGCCGAGTTTTTGCATACGGGATTGCAAGGTGGTGCGCTTCATGCCGAGACGCGCGGCTGCGCCTTGCGGGCCGCCGATGACCCAACGGGTTTCTTCAAGGGCGCGTAAGATGTGTTCGCGTTCTGCGGTTTCAAGCGTCGCAATCGTTGCGGGGCTTGGTTGCGGCGCGGGTTTCAATTCCGCAAGCGAAACCGTAAGCGCCGCGCCTGGTGTGAGGATGACGGCGCGTTCGATGAAGTGTTCGAGTTCGCGAACATTGCCGGGCCAGTGATAAGCCGTGAGCGCGGCAATCGCCTCGCCTGGAATGGTTTCGATATTTTTTTTCATGCGCCGCGCGAATTTCTGTGTGAAAAAGCGCGCCAGCAATTTAATGTCTTCCGGGCGTTCGCGAAGCGGCGGAATGTGAATCGGAAAAACATTCAGGCGATAAAACAGATCGCCGCGATATTTTTTCTCTTCGACCATCTGCGCCAGGTCGCAATTGGTCGCGGCAATCAGTCGCGTATCAACGCGGATGGTGCGGGCGCTACCGAGTCGTTCAAACTCCTGCTCCTGCAACACGCGCAAAAGTTTCGGTTGTAATTCAAGCGGAATGTCGCCGACTTCATCCAAAAAAAGCGTGCCGCGATGCGCCAGTTCAAAACGCCCGATGCGTTGCGCAATCGCGCCGGTAAACGCGCCTTTTTCATGTCCGAAAAGTTCGCTTTCGAGTAGTCCCGTAGGGATTGCCGCGCAGTTGAGTTTCACCATGGTGCGTTCGCTGCGGTTGCTCAAGTTATGAATGGCGCGGGCGATGAGTTCTTTGCCGGTTCCGGTTTCGCCTTGAATGAGAATAGTTGAATCGGTAGGCGCGACCGTTTCAATCTGTTTCAAAATGCGTTTGAGCGCGGCGCTCTGTCCGATGATTTCTTCAAAGTTAAAGACCGTTTGAATCTCTTCTTCGAGATAGAGTTTTTCGCTGGCGAGTTTGTTTTTAAGCGAGTCGATTTCGTGATAAGCCAGGGCATTTTCGACAGCGATGGCAATCTGTCGGGCAAGCTGCATCAGCAAGTCTCCATCGTCTGCGGAAAACGCCGCTTCGATTTTACTGGCAATCGACATGGCTCCGATGACGCGGTCGTGGCGCATGAGCGGCACCGAACAACCTGACTTGAAGCCCTGTTCGATGAAGCGTCGAACGATTTCCGAATCGTAAGTTTCCCCATCTCCTTGCCCCAGGATGACGGCTTGTTTGGTGAGAACCGCGCGTCCGGCGGGTGTCCCGTCAAGCGGCACCAGCATGCCTTCTTCGAGAAATTTGACGTTGGCGGTATCGTCCAGCGCATAAGCGCGCAATTCGCCAAGGGCTTCGTTGTAAAGCCCCATCACTGCAACATCGTGTTGAAACACCTGACGCAAACAAGCGGAAACCGCGCGAAAGAGCGCAGGCAAATCGAGCGCCGAGGCAATCGCGTTATTCAAATCAAGCAGCAATTGTAAACGCTCAGACTGGCGTTTAGCCTGTTGTTCGGCAACCCGCGCTCGTTCAAAATTGAGGGCGTTATCGACAGCGATGGATACCTGATTGGCAACCTGAAGCAGAAATTCTTTGTCTTCGTCGGAAAATGCCTGTTCATGTTTACTGGTGACACCCAGCACGCCGAGTTGTTGCCCTTTGGCGGTAAGCGGAATGCAGATGCCCGATTGCGTGCCTTCGTCAAAGACCCGCTTCGATAAATCGGAATAGAATTTTTCGGCGTCCGGTTTATCGACATAGACCGGTTGACCGGAGGTGAACGCCAGACCGCTTGGACTGCCTTCAAAGGGAATGGGAAAGCCTTGTTCTGCCAGCGGATGCTGCGGCGGAAAATTGCTCATAAAAGCGCGCAGTTGATTGATTTCCTGGTCATACAACAAGACGCCGACGGTGTCGTTGCCGATGACTTCACGAATGCTTGGCGAGATGACGCGCAAGAGTTCCTTGAGGTCAAGTTGCGAAACCATAGCGTTGGTAATCTTGAGCATCAGCCGCAAACGCTCGGACTGACGTTTTGTCTGTTGTCCGGCAATCTGGGCGTTTTCAAAATTGAGCGTGTTATCCACAGCAACCGCTACCTGTCTGGCGACCTGTTGCAGAAATGACAAATGAGTTTGGCTGTATGCCGAAAGCTCTTTGCTGCCAAATCCCATTGCGCCCAAACGACGATTGACCGAAGTCAACGGGGTCACGTAGAGGGCTTTCATTCCCTGCAAACGCAACAAGGCGATGATCTCAGGAAAGCGGGTTTCGGATTCCACATCGATGAATAAAGGTTGCTGCGTCCGCCATACATAACCCGATGGGCTGGTTTCGACGGATGAATCGGGTGGCGGCGGGGAAAGAATCGGTGTTGGAGTTTCCAGGGAATGCAGGCGCATCACATTGCGCTCGGCATCGTGCAGCAGCACCCCGATGAAATCATAAGGCGTGATGTGATGAAGTTTTTGCGAGAGGGCGTGGAAAAGCGACGGCAAATCTTTGTGCGAAACAATCGCCTCGGCAACCTCCAGGAGCGCCTGGTACTGCTGAATAAAAAAAGGGTCTCTTGCTGGTTCCTGCTCTCCATGCATAGGATGAGCAATATCACTTCGGGTGGCGCACTGTAAAGCAGAGTTGTCAGTTTGAAGTTTTCACTCAGGCAATCGCCACGCCGCCAAAACGCCGGTCGCGTTTTTGATATTCAACCAGGGCTTGATAAAAATCGACTTCGCGAAAATCGGGCCACAGTTTGTCTGTGACATAAATTTCCGAATAAGCGATTTGCCAGAGCAGAAAATTGCTGAGACGCATTTCGCCGCTCGTGCGAATCAATAAATCGGGGTCGGGAATTTGGCGTGTATAAAGTTTGTTGGCGATGAGTTCGTCATTGATGTCTGCGAGGCTCAGATGTCCGGCGGCGACCTCTTTGGCAATGGCGCGGCAGGCATCGAGAATTTCGCTGCGCCCGCTGTAATTCAAGGCGACATTGAGTTGCAAGCCGGTGTTTTGAAAGGTCGCAAGTTCGGCTTTGCGGATTTGTTCAAGCACAGAAATGTGCAAACCTTCGACGCGACCGAGCATTTGAAAGCGAATATTATTTTTGCGCAGTTCCGGCAGTTCTTTGCGCAGGAATTCGACGAGCAAATCCATGAGAGCGCGGACTTCGAGTTTCGGGCGTTTCCAGTTTTCGGTTGAAAAGGCGTAAAGCGTCAGGTGTTTGAGTCCGAGCCGGGCGGCGGTTTCAACGGCGCATCTGACCGAATCTGCCCCGGCGCGATGCCCGGCAACGCGCGGCAGATTTCTTCCCGTCGCCCAACGCCCGTTGCCGTCCATAATGATGGCAACATGCGCGGGTAATTTGTTCAGGTCAATCTGCTGGAAAAAATAGTCTTCATCGTTGGTGGTTTTATTAAAAATCCTCAGCGCCATAGTGCTTTTCTTTACTCCTCAATTGTAATGATTTTTTTATCATAGAAAATGGTCTCTGCCACGTCGAAATCACTTTCCTTAGCGCGTTCATCTACGAGTGTAGCGAGCGATGGCTCGGATGAATAATTCCCCCGTCGCGCATCATTAGCGGCATTTCTTGTGACCGTAAAAAATTCACTGTTGTCGGTGGCAGTGGATAATAGCATTGGCGTATTTGGCTTACGGTCTGACACGAAAGCGGGTGTGGCTGTGATAAAGTAACATTTCCCGTTCATAAAAAATTTTCGGGGCGGGGGCATCGTTTCGGCATCCAAGCGTTTCCACTGTTCAATTTAGCGAAATCGTTTTAAATAAAAATGAGCCGAATCTGAGAAACTTGTGAGAAAATCAACCCGATGAGTCAAGCCAAAGCGCAAACCGGCGGATTTTATTTCGATGATTTCTTTGTTGATGCGGCAAACCGTCAACTGCGTCATCGAGGTGAAGCTCTGCCGCTCAATTCAAAATATTTCGATGTCCTGCTGTTGCTGATTAGCGAAGGCGGAAGACTCGTCGAAAAGCAGCGCATTTTTGAAACCGTCTGGGGCAGTGTATTTGTCACCGATGCGGCGCTCACCCAGTGCATTAAAGATATTCGTAAACAACTCGGCGATGATGCCTCGAATCCGCGTTACATCAAAACGGTTCCTAAACACGGCTACATTTTTATCGGTAATGCGGTGGCAACCAGTGGCACAGCGCAAATCGGTAACGGACATCTCACCGCTTCGCAGATTCAACCGGTGACGGCGACAGAAAATTTGCACCTCGCTGCCCGTCCTTACAAATTTTTAGATTATTACACCGAACAGGACAGCAAACTTTTTTTCGGACGCGAAGCCGAAATCGCCGCTATCGGTTCACAGATTCTCGCGCGGCGCTCATTCATTCTGCACGGGCGTTCGGGGGTGGGCAAAAGCTCAATCATTCGCGCAGGGCTTGCGCCGCAACTGCGGGCGCTTGGAAATCCGGTCTTCGTCATTCGCAGTTTTACAGACCCGCTCGGCAGCATGCTCGAAGAATTAGCCGATGCCTTAAATGTAAACGACGAATCGCCGGATTATCAGGCAACCACTATTGCAGAAGCGATTGAACAGGCGGCGCAACTGAAAGCTTTTATCCTCGAGGCGACCGCAGATGCGCCGCAAGGCTCGGTGATATTTTTCTTAGACCAGTTTGAAGAATTTTTCTCGTTGCTTGATGAAGCGGCGCGCGAACGGTTCATCGCGGCGGTCGGCGAATTGTTTGCCAATAATCATCTGCCGGTTAAACTGGTTTTCGCGTTGCGCGAAGATTACCTGGCGGAAATGAGCCAATTCAAAATTGCCATTCCTGAAATTTTTCATCACGAATATCGTTTGAAACGTCTGAGCCGCGACCAGGCGGCGCGCGCCATCACCGAACCGGCGCTTGCCGTCGGGTGTCAGTATGAACCGCAACTGGTTGGCAAACTGTTACAGGATTTAAGCGACCACGAAAGTTTCGACCCGCCGCAACTGCAAATCGTTTGTGACCGCTTGTTCGATGCCAGAAATGAACAGGGATTGTTGACCCTGGCGGCTTATGAAGGATTGGGAACCGCTTCACAAATTCTCGCGAGCTATTTAGAGCGGGTGTTGCGGCGTTTTAATACCACGGAACTTAAAACCGCCAAGGCTATATTGACGGCATTGATTGCCGATGACGGGCGGCGATTGGTACTGCCTGCCGCAAAAATCAATTCGCAACTTCGCCATCACCTTCAACAAAGCAACGATGAAAACCGTGCTGCGCGATTGATTGATGAGTTGATTGCGGCGCGTATCGCGCGTCGTCGTTATCACGAAGGCGAGGCGTGGCTGGAGTTGGCGCACGATTTTCTGACGCCGGAAATTTCGCGCTGGCTGACCGCCGAGGAACGCGAACTCAAACAGGCGCGCAGCGTGCTTGAACGCGCCATTGAAAATTACACCGCCCATCAACTGATGATTGATAATGACGCGCTCGATGTGGTGTTGCCTTTTGCCGAACAGTTGGGCTTAACCAAAGAGGAAGCCGTATTGCTCACCCGCAGTTTAATGGCTCGCGGACGCCAAGCGCCCGAATGGCTGCTCAGGCGTGTGGTTTCTGCGCTTCCTGAATTGATTGATGCGGCGCTTCAGGAAACCGACGCGCAAATCCGTTTGAGCGCCATTGATGCCGCCAAAATTTTGCGCGATGACCAAACCAGAATGACGCTCAGGCATCTGGCGCTCTGGGATAAAGACCTGGCGATGAGGAAAGCCGCAAGCATTGCGCTCGCCGATTGGTTGCAAACCGAGGTTGCCGAGGTTTTTGTCAAAGACCAACCGGGCGAAACCGTCGGCACCATTCGCCGCGCCATTTCACTCGCTATGGCGCGCGATTATGACAAGCAGTTGATTCGTTTGAACAGGCTCTCGCCGCTTGTCAGTTTGCTGATGGTTGGCGGGTTGATGTGGGTGCGTTTGCTGCGAGGCGGGCGGGCGATTTTATTGCAGGGAACTGCCGGCATGCTCGGCGCTGCCGCATCGGGTTTGGTGGGTGGCTTGATGCTGGCATTGGCGCTCGCGATTGCCCGGCAAGCGCCTGCGGTTGAAGCCGCGTCATTGATGCTGGTACTGGTGGCGCTCGGCACGTTTATCGGCGGACTTGGCGGATTCGGTGTGAGTTTTGGCATGGTCGCGGCAACCCATATCACATATCGTCACAGTCGTTGGTGGTCAGTGGTTGGCGGCGCGGCGGGCGGCGCAGCGGTTGGCGGCGTTACGAATCTCTTGGGCGTCGATATTATTCGCGCCGTGTTCGGGCAAAATCCGAGCGGCATCACCGGCGCTCTGGAAGGCGCGGTCATTGGCGCGGGCGTCTCGCTTGGCGCGGTGTTGATAACCGAGTGGTTGAAAACCCCGCGCGGCTGGCAGCGGGTTTTAGGCGCGGCGCTTGGCGGTTGCGGCGCGGGCATTTTGCTCACCATCATCGGCGGCAATTTGTTTAGCGGCAGCCTCGAAATCGTGGCGCGTTCATTTGCCGACTCGCAAATCCGCCTGGAACCGCTGGCGCCTTATTTCAGCCGCGTCCATTATTCACACATCCGCGAAATCATCTTCGGCGGCATCGAAGGCTTGATGTTCGCTACGGGACTGATGACCGCCATCGAATTTACAATGCGAAAAATCAATGACCGGTAAATTTCAATTGAAATCAGCCTCTGAATCGGTTAGAAAATTAAGTATCCTGACAAGTCGCCCTCGCATGTTTAGCCTCTGAGTCTCCCGTTAATCTCAAAAAAGGATTGCTCACCATGCCAAGGGTTAGTTGTGATGATGGTTTGCATAACCCCTCCGTTTTAAAACGCCGGTTGCGCTGGTTGGTTTTAGGGTTGATGTTTATTGGCAATTTTGCGGCGGCGGACACCTTCGCGCAATATCGCTTCGAGCAATTCACCACCAACAACGGCTTGCCGCAAAATACCGTCAATGCGATTGCGCAAACCCGCGACGGCTATCTGTGGTTTGCGACCTTCGATGGTCTGGTGCGCTATGACGGGATACGCTTCACCGTCTTTGATAAAGGCAATTCCAATGGCATTACCAGCAATCGCTTTGTGACGCTTTGCGAAGATTTGGAAGGCACACTCTGGGCAGGCACGGTTGACGGCGGGTTGATTCGCTATCGCGACGGCGCGTTTACCGCTTTCACTACCGAACAGGGACTGCCAAGAAATCACATCGCCAAACTCCAGCTTGATGAAAACGGCGCGCTGATGATTTCGGTTAATAACGAAACCAAAAAATTGACCATCTCAACTGACGGCAGGTTTAGCGAAATCCCTGCGCCAGCGATTAATGAATTCACCGACCATTCAAAGGCGCGATGGATTTGGCATAAAGATAATTTAGTTCGCATCCGTAACCGACAGCCGACAGTTTTCTCAATCAAGCTAGCCAGCGAAGAGTTTTTTCGTTACCGGTACGAAGACCGCGCCGGAAATCTCTGGTTGGGCACCGATAACAATGGCGTTTATCAAATCTCCGATGACACCGTGACCCATCATTTGCAACCGCCAACCCCTGCGCTGAATTTTCGCGCGCGGGTCGGCGGCGAAGATCACGATGGCAATTTGTGGGTGTTTGATGAACAGCAGCTATATCGCTACCGTGATGGCAAACTGACTCCTCTCTTGACTGCGGAAGGGGTGACATTTAAACCCATCCGGGCAGTATTTTGTGACCGCGAAGGCATCATCTGGGTCGGTACGGATGGGCATGGCATGTATCGTGTGACCCGCCAATTTCTTAATACCTATTCAATGAAAGACGGGTTGCTCGAAAACAATGTCTATCCGATTTACGAAGACCGCGCCGGGCATATCTGGATAGGCACACTGCAAAAAGGTTTTGCGCGACTCGCGAATGGCAAGTTTACCAATTTTTCATTAGCCAAAGCCGAATCAGCAGGCAAAGTTTCCCTATCCATTACCCGAACGCCCGACCCCAATGTGAAAATCAATGTTGATGCCTTTTATCAGGATAATCAGGGGCGATTATGGATAGGCGTTGGCGGCGGGTTGTTGAGGTATGCCGATAATAAATTTGAAGATTTTTCTTATTTGCTCAACAGCCCGTTAGAATCGACCGAAGTCATTCTCCAGGATCGCGAAGGCAATCTCTGGTTTGGCACCACCAAAGGGTTATTCAAAATGCAGAATGGGCAAATCAAACTTTATATGCCCGAACACGGATTACCCAATCACGCCATCACCGCAATTCATGAAGATAAACAAGGAAACTTGTGGGTGGGCACACGCGAAGGCTTGGCGAAACGCCAAGGCGACCGCTTCATTCCCTTTACCGCCAAAGACGGTCTGGCGGGCAATCGCATTCGCTCGATTTACGAAGACCGCGATGGCGCATTATGGATTGGCACCTTCGATAGCGGGCTGAGCCGCCTGAAAGACGGACGCTTTACCAACTATACGGTGAAAAACGGTTTGTTTAATAACGGGGTGTTTCAAATTCTCGAAGACCGTCAGGACAATTTCTGGATCAGTTGCAATCGCGGCATCTATCGCGTTGGTCGCCGGCAACTCAACGATTTTGCCGACGGTAAAATTGCGCTGATTAGTTGCGTCGCTTACAACGGTCAGGACGGTATGCGGTCACCGGAATGCAATGGCGGTAAGCAACCGGCGGGCACCAAAACCCGCGATGGCAGATTATGGTTTCCAACTCAGGGCGGGGTTGTGGTGATTGACCCGGAAGTTGTGATTCACAATTCGCAACCGCCGGTGATGACCATTGAATCGGTCAATATCGAAGGACGGAATGTCAATTTCAAAAGCGGCGTCGCTATTGAACCCTATCAAACCGATTTGGAAATCAACTATGCCGCGCCGAGTTCGATCAAAGCCGAAGCTATTCATTTCAAATATAAACTCGAAGGGCTGAGCGACGAATGGATTGATGCGGGAACGCGGCGTTCGGTGCATTATTCGCAACTGCCGCCGGGACATTATCTCTTTAAAGTGATTGCGGCAAACAGCGATGGGGTATGGAATGAAACCGGTGTGGCTCTGGAAATTCATATGAAGCCTTTTTTCTACCAGACCCGTTTATTCATCGCCATGTGGTTGATGATTGCCTTTGGCATTGGCATCGCTATCTATGTTTGGCGCGTGCGACAACTGAAAGCTACGGAACGCAAATTGACGCAAGTGGTCGCTCAGCGTACAGCGCAATTGGTTGAGCGCACCCAACAACTTGAAACTGCCAACGAAAAACTCGCAGAACTCGCCACCCTCGATGGACTCACCAACATCGCCAACCGTCGCCGCTTTAAAGAATTTCTTGCGCAGGAATGGCAACGCGCCGGGCGTGAACAGACGAAACTTTCGCTGCTCTTGATGGATGTCGATTATTTCAAACCCTACAACGACACTTACGGACATCAAAGCGGCGATGAATGTTTGAAACAGGTGGCGCGAGTGCTGAGCGATACGGTAAAGCGCACGACCGATCTGGCGGCGCGTTACGGCGGCGAAGAGTTCGTGGTGGTTTTGAGCGGCACAGACGAGCAAGGCGCGTCTGTTGTCGCCGAACGCATTCGCGCCCAAATCGAACTCCTGCAAATTCCGCATCGCGGTTCAAAGGTGAGTGACCACGTAACCATCAGCATTGGGGTTGCCACCTTCATTCCAGATGGCAGCAACGAAGCGGAAGAGTTGATTGCCGCCGCCGATGAAGCGCTTTATCAAGCGAAAGAGAACGGACGCAATCGCATTTTCACGAAAACCGAAGTCTGGGTGTAAAACCATGAGCAGGTTGATTGTGAAATGATTTGCGACTAAGACGCGAAGCCCATCAGGAATCCCTCGGCAGTTGCAGAACTTTCGAGCCGTTTGCAAAACCATTTGACTGAGGTTGAGCAAGCGGTCTGTGACCGCGTCGTTCGGGAATCGCAGGTTTAGACCGCTTGCTCAACGACTATTTATTTCACCACCAGCGAATGGTCGCCGGGTTCGATGACGCGCCCGATGATGGCGGCATTCGGATAATGTTCGCGCAGGCGTTCGAGCAACGCTTGGGCGCAGTCTGCGGAAATAGCAATGAGCAATCCCCCGGCAGTCTGTGGGTCGAACATCACGCGCCGCAACGCTTCACTGACGCTTTCGGCAATCGCCACATCCGCGCCGACATATTCACGATTGGTTTTATTGCCGCTGGTGAGCAACCCCTGGGCGGCGAGTTCCAACGCGCCGGGCAAAATCGGCAACCGCGATGAATCGATTTCAAGCGTCACCCGGCTTGCCCTTGCGAGTTCCCACGCATGTCCCATCAAGGCAAAGCCTGTGACATCGGTTGCGCCGCGCACCGAAAATTCCTGCATCAACTCGGCGGCGCGTTTACCCGAAGTGAGCATGGTGTTGACGGACGATTGCATAATCGCAGCGCTGGCTTTGGCGAATTTAATGCCGGTGGAAATGATGCCGGTGCCGAGCGGTTTGGTTAAAATAATCGCGTCACCTACGCGAGCGCCGCTATTTGCCGCAACTTTATTTGGGTCAATCACGCCGGTCACCGCATAACCGAACATGATTTGTTCATTATCGACGCTATGTCCGCCGATAAGCGTGACCCGGTTTTCCGTAAGGATAGATAATCCGCCGCGCATGATTTCGCCGAGGATTTGAAAATCGCCTTTTTTGGGAAAGCAGGTGATTGCCATTGCGGTAACCGGTGTGCCGCCCATCGCCCAGACATCGTTGATGGAATTGAGCGCAGCGATGCGACCGTAATCGAACGGGTCATCAACGATTGGCGTGAAAAAATCAAGGGTTTGCACGATGGCGAGGTCGTCGCGGAGACGGTATACCCCTGCATCGTCGGCGGTGTCAAAACCGACAATTAAATTTTCATCGAAAGGTTGTTTGGGAAGCCCGCTCAACACTTGAGCGAGCGCGCCGGGCGCAAGCTTAGCCGCTCAACCGGCGCACGATACCATCTCGGTTAATCGCATTGTAAGTTTTCCTTTCAGTGATAATCGCTCAATTCGAGCAGGCATTTCCTACTTGTTTTTACCAATCAGAAGTTTGACAACCAACCGACCGATTAAGAATAGAAATGCAAAAACAAAAAATAGAAAAATGATGCCCCACAATAGCCTTTTGTAAACATCGGCAACCAGAAAGAGAAAAAGGAGAAAGAGCATACTTAAAGGTATTCCCCATCGCTGAGGATATTTGACAATCCAATTTGCTTGTTCTCTCTGGGTTTTCATTTTTCCTGATTTACTACCAAATGCCTCAATTCATGAAAGCGTCAGAGAAAGCGGCTGTCAATGACAGGCGATGAATTGCGTTGGCAATTTAATAAAGTCGGGCGTTGTAAAACGGCGCAAAAGCGGCAATCAGCGCAGTTTCAAAACTCATCGAACGGGTGAATAAATCTCTCGATAAAACGCCCCAGGTGCCCTGTCGGCTGCGGACATCGCATTCACCGGCGACCGTGTCAATCACTTCGCCGAGTTCGCGCCGTTCTTCGACGACCATTCTCACCATTGCATCAGGCACGAGAATCGAAGGCGACACGCCCAAACCTTCGCGGTTGCCATCGGTCACATAAGCCCAGCCGCGCAAAAAAGTTTGTCGCTTGCCGTCAAATTCAATCGAATGAAAACCGCCTTCAAGACCGATGAAAAAATCCGCGAGTTGATGTTGATTGGCGAGAGATTGTTGTACCGCTTGAGCGCGAAACCGCGCGCCAAGCAGCAACTCCCGGTCACTAAGCGGCATCGCCGGAGCCTCGGTTTCAACCGCCAGCGCGATGATTTCCGCGTCGCGCCACATTGCATCAATTTCCGCTAATCGATTAATCGTCCCGCGAACCGCATCAACTTTGGCGGCGCGGGTTGAACCGAGCGCAATTTTTAGATTAGTCATCATCACCGTCCGCGTTCGATAATTTTAGTGATTTCGGCGTTGGCTTGATTCATGGCTTCTTCGGCGGTGAGCGCGCCGCTGTTGGCTTTCGATAAGAAGATGCCGAAAGCGTTTTCGATTTCATTCCAGAGCGGCGTGCGCGGGCGCGGTTTCGAGCTTTCCAATGATTTCAATTGCACCGGATATGCCGGAAATTTCGCCGTCAGTTCCGCATCCGCGAATAAGGATTTGCGGGTCGGCGGATTTCCCGCAAGCGCCGATTTTTTCATCTGCTCGGCAGCGGTCGCCCACAACAGAAAATCGAACGCCGCATCCATCCTGGTTGAGCCTCGCGGAATCGCTATCAACCAGTTGCCAATCTCTGCGCGCCCTTGGGTTTTCGCGGCGGGCATCGGCGCGAATTCGATTTTGCCAATCACCCTGGATTTTGCCGGGTCGTTGAATGCGCTAATCCACGCGGGCCAGTTAATCGACATCGCCGCGGTGCCTTGCAACAGATGCGTAGACACTTCATCAGCGCCGAAATTGACATAACCGGCGGGCGCATATTTGCCAAGTTCCAGCATGAATTTCAACGCTTCGATGCCTTGCAAACTGTTGACCGCAGGTTTCCCGTCAGCGTCAAACATTTCTGCGCCAAAAGCCCAGAAAATCGGCATAAAATCGGCAACCACGGAATTGCCTTGCGCGGCGCGCATCACATAACCGCGCACCGCGCCGCCCGCAGGTGAACCGGTCTTCTCTTGGTCATCAATCACTCTTGCCGCATTCAATACATCCTGCCAGGTTTCAGGCTTTTTCAAATTGTGTTTTTCAAACAGGTCTTTGCGATAAAAAAAGAGTTGTGAATTGCCGACATAAGGCAGCGCATAAAGCTGACCGCTTTCGTATGGGTGACGACCAAGCGCCAGCGACGCGCGAACGAAATCATCATCCGGTCCCGCGAGCATTTTCTTTTGATAAAAGGGTGCGAGGTCAGTGAGAAAATTTTGTGAAGCGAAGCGCGGAAACCAGGGGTCGTCCAGCATGATTAAATCATACGCGCCGCTGCCGGTGTTTAAATCGACCAGTTCTTTTTCAAAGAGATTGGCGTAAGGGAATTCGGCGATTTGCACTTTGATGCCGGTCTGCGCTGCGTAATCGCGCGCCGCCTGTTTGAGGGCGTCGCCTTCAACACCGGAATTGACCGCGATGGTGATTTGCCGGGCGTCCGGGCTGCGATGGCAAGCTGAAATCGCGAGTAACGCGAAGGCGCAAAATAAGGCGATGATTATTGAAGTTTTTAAATGGTTGAATGAATGAAAGCCGGTCATAGCGCGGCGCATTTTAACATAACCGTGATGATGAGAGGCAATGAATCTGCGAGCGCATTCAAGGCGTTTCGGGAAAATAAAATGTTCGACAACCAGTGGTGAAAATTTATTCGCGATTCATGCGGATAAAATGGATTCGGGTATCAGCCGCTATCCGCCTCATCTGCTCAATCCGCGGATAAATTTTTCTCCTGGAAAGAAAACGCATTGATTGATGGAAATTGAAACGGGCAAAAGACAGCGCCTTGCTTGATGCAAAATGAAATGAGCAAAAGGCCAGACGCTAATCGAAAACCCAATCATCGAGCGGTGACTTTATTGTGCCTTGAGCTTTGCCACAGCCGTTTTGCATTTGGCTAACTTTTGCGCCGCTTCGGCGGGTTTCCCTTGGGCATCTTTCAACAAATTGCGTTGCTGTAAATCAAGCCAACCATCGAGACTCTTCTGATACCAGTCGCATGCCGCGCGCAGGTTTTCCGCGCGCGCTGTTTTATTCGCCGCCAGGCTGTACGCATCGCCGAGATTTTCGTAAACCGTCGGCAAACTGTGTTGCAAACTTTCATCTGCGGATTGATGAGTCGCTAAATCTTCATAGGTTTGTCGCGCCTGATTAAGTTCCCGAATCGCTTCCTGAACGCTTCCGAGTTTGAGCAACAGATCACTGACCATCAAATGGCTTTCGGCGGCAGTGAGTCGCGCATCTGCATTTGCAGGGTCAGCGGCGGCTATCGCTTCATCAATGGCGAGCGAGTTTTGATAATAGGCTAACGCGCCGCGCAAATCATTTTTTGCCATCATCACATCGCCAAGTTTGTAGTAGCAGTTCGAGAGGTCGGCTTGCGCTTCGGCGTTGCCGGGGTCGGCGGCGGCAAGCTTTTCGGCAAAGCCGAGCGCCTTGCGTTGTTGCTCTAATGCGCCGCTGGCATCGCCGAGCGCCAGCAGCATCTTGCCGATTTTTTGATAGTCCGCCATCAGGTCGCGTTGCGCCTGCGCGTTGGTCGGGTCGGCCAGGTAAAGCTTTTCATCAATCGCCAAAGCTTTACGATTGTATTCGAGCGCGCTTTTTACCTCGCCCGATTCGGCGAGCGTGTCTGCGAGACGTTGCAACACGACGCCGACATCGCGCTTGGCTTGGGCATTGTCGGGATAATCGGTTGATAGTTTTTCCATCATGGCTAATGAACGGCGTTGATAATCGAGAGCTTCCGGGGCTTTCCCCATACCGCCGAGCGCATCGCCTAAAAACATATGACTGAGCGCGAGGTCGCGACGGATTTCGATGTCTTGCGGGTGTTCGGCAGCTAACCCTTGGGCAATGGTGAGCGCCTGCGTGAGATTTTCAAATGCCGCATTCATATCGCTGCTGGAAATCTGATACCGGCCAAGTCGTGTATAGGTATTTTCCAAATCGCGACGAATTTCAATATGGTCGGGGGCATCGGTGAGCGCCGCTTTTAAAAGTTCCTGCGCCTTCAAATAATCGGTGAGCATTTCGCTTACCTGTCCGGTCACTCTCAGGAGGTCGCCAATCAAGAGGTAACTTTTTGCCAGTTCGCGGCGGATGTCTGCGTTTGTCGCATCGGCGGCATATAACCGTTCGCGAATCGTCAGGGCTTTTCGCTGACTGGCTAAGGCGCCCGAATAATCGCCGAAACTGGCTTTGAAAGGATTGCCCTGCACGAGTCCGACTTTTTCATATGCCGATGCGAGTTCGCGTTGCAGCGTTAAATCATTGCTGCTTTCCTGCGAAAGATTGTCGAGGTATTCCAGGGCGTCGCGCACCATGCGTTCGCGCATCGGCGTCGAGCCGGGCAGTTTTTCTATGCCATCGTGATAATCGAACAACACGGCATTTGCAAGTTTGCGAACCTGATTGAAACGATGTTCGGATTTGTCGCGTTCGCTACGCGCAATGCGCGCCTGCCAGATGGCGGTGGCGGTTGCCGCAAGCAATAAAATGGTGACCACAGTTGCGGCAATCACACTGGCGCGATGACGCCCGATAAATTTACCGGCGCGATAGGAAAAGGTATCGGGACGGGCGCTGATTGGCAGTCCTTCAAGGTGACGGCGAATGTCATCGGAGAATTTTTCAACTGAAGAATAGCGCCGTTCAGGCTCTTTTCTGAGGGCTTTGAGGATGATGTTATCAAGGTCGCCTGCCAGTTGGCGACGCAGTTTTTCCGGCTGCGCGGCGCGCGGTTTACTCAGGTTTTCGGAGGTGCGATGCGAATCGGTCTGCTCATTGCCATTAACCGCAGTGACCGAACGATTGATGACCGTGCTCGGTTTAGAAGGTTCCTGTTCACAAATAACGCGCACCATCTCCACAGGCGAAGAACTGGTGACCTCATATGGGCGATGACCGGTGAGTAATTGATAAAGGAGTACGCCGAGGCTGTAGATGTCGCTTGAGGTGGTAATCGGTTCGCCCTTTGCCTGTTCGGGACTCGCATATGCAGGCGTCATCAGGCGCGCAATGTTTGCCGTGGCATCGGCTTGAAAGGCGAATTCCGGGTCGAGCAATTTGGCAATGCCAAAATCCAGAAGCTTGGGCACGCCATCCACGGTCACCAGAATGTTGCCGGGTTTGATGTCGCGGTGAACCACTAAATTTTGATGGGCGTACTGAATCGCCGAACAGACCTGACGGAAGAGTTGCAAGCGTTCAATGGTGGTCAAGCGATTGTCATCGCAATAGGCGGTGATGGGTTTGCCTTCGACGTATTCCAGCACAAAATAAGGTAAACCGTCTTCGGTGGTGCCGCCATCGATCAAGCGCGCGATATTCGGGTGGTCGAGGTGCGCAAGGATTTGTCGCTCCTGCCGGAAACGATTGATGACAAATTTGTTCTCCATACCGCGCTGTACAATTTTGATGGCGACCTGTTTTTCGTATTGTTTGTCGGCGCGCGTCGCCAGATAAACCGCGCCCATGCCGCCGCGTCCGAGTTCGCCAGTCACTTCATAAGCGCCGATGCGTTTGCCGGTCATCTCGTCTGCAAACTGCATATCGGTGCCCAGCAACCGGGTTTCATCGCTCAAGGTGTCTGCTTCGATAACTGCCGTCGCTTTGTCGTGCAGGTTTAACAGCGATTCGATTTCCTGGCGCAAGGTTTCGTCGTTGTTACAGTGCGTATTGATAAAGGCGGTGCGCGCTTCGGGCGATATTTTGGTTGCTGCTTCCAATAGTTCCTGTCGGTCTTTTAAAGATTTAAAGCCCATAAATTTTAATCGTCATTAAAACAGATTCAGAATAACCGTTTGAATAAATAGGCTGCCGATACATTCAAGGCTGTTTTGAAAAGGAAGCAGTCCGTGTTGCCCGGAAATTATACGTTGGAAATTGCGGACATTTCAATCACTAAGCCGGTGGTCGTTGGATGCTTCTTTCTGTGCCTATCGTGAAAGCAATGAGCAAGCAATGAAAGCATTAAATTGGTCTTGGGATTGAGCGGGTGCGGCGGATATTTTTTTGCGGTTTAACCCGCCAACACTTTTTTGCTGCGGATGATTTCAGGCAATTCAGGGTCAGCGTGCTTCCAGGCTTGCAGGAAATGCGCATACAGGGCGCGGGCTTTGTCGGTGTCGCCTTTTTGCTCGAAAGCCTGCGCGAGATGATAATGCGCCAATGGATAATTCGGGTTTGTATTGATGATGCGTTGGTATTCGGCGATGGCTTCATCCCATCTGCCGGATTCCAGGTAAGCGCTGGCAAGGCAATCTTCCAGAGAATCGATTTCCCAAATTAGCGGCGCGTATTGAATGGCTGCTTTGAAATGGTTGATGGCTTCGGCTTGCTGCCCGCTCTTGAGCGCCAGATAGCCGCGAATGTAAGAATAGGTTCTCATAGGCGGTCTTTGCCCGCGATGTCCGAAAGGGGATTGCGCAAAGATGGAGGCTTTAAATTTTTCAACCGATTTCAGGTCGCCTCGCTGCAATGCCAGCAGGAGCGGCGTCCAGACATAACTTTTTTCGTATTGCAGGGTGCGCTTTGTCAGGGCGCTTGCCCGATGCAGATCGCCCTTGCGCAAATAGATTTTGGCAAGCCGGTCATAAGCGACGGCGCGTTCGCGGTCATTGGGCGCAACCTCCAAGCTTTTGTGATATTGCGCAATCGCTGCCTGATAACGCCCGGTTTGAAAATAGCTGTTGCCCAGATGAAAGTGGGCGATGTGAAAATTGGGTTTGAGGTCAATGGCGCGCTGGTATTCGGCAATGGCTTCATCATAACGCCCCGCGCATTGATAGCTCATCGCCAGACTATCGTGGGCATTGGCTTCAGCGGGCGCGAGTTCAACATAATGCCGGTGCGCGGCAATCGCTTCATCATAACGATAGCGATCAAGATAAATGAGACCGAGCGCGTTGTAAATTTCCTTGGCATCCGGGTCAACGACTAAACCCTGTTTCAAGACATTGATGGCTTCTGCGTACCGGCTTTCGCCCCTCAGCAAATAACCGAGCCGCAAATAAGCTTCAACTTCCAAGGGATATTGCGCGATGATTTTTTTGAAGGGTTCAATAGCGCCGGGATAATCGAAATTGGCGATGGCATACCAGGCAATGATATATAGCCGGTCTTTTTCGGTTAAGCGGTTTGCTAGCTGAAAAGCTTTTTCGAGGTAGGGGCGAGCCTTTAAGGCATGACTGTCGGTCACTGCATAAGCATAACCGATGCGTCCGTAAGCCATCGCAAATTGCGGGTCAAGGGCGATGGCTTTTTCAAGCAGGGCAATCGCCTCTTCGTTATGTAACGCCTGAGCTTTTTCTACAGCGAGTGAGTATGCGCGGTAGGCTTCCAGATTATTGGTCATCACTTCAGCCAGGCTACCGGTCTTCTCCTGACCATCAGGGTCAGGGCGCAGATGCGCCGCCAGTTTCAGCGAAAGCAGGTCGATGTTGGTGAGCAGGTCTTTGGGCGTATCGACAACCAGATGCTCTGAGGTAAGCAGTTGATGATGGCGGGTGTCGTACAATTGCACATCGATGCGAATGCTGTCATTGACATTTGCAAAGCTGCCGAGAGCGATAATCTCGGCGCGGCTTAACTCCGCAATATGAAGCGCGTCATCGAGGCGAATATTATTGCCGCTGTTGTAACCGATTCTTTCCAACAGCAGATGAAGCTGTCGCCGGTTCAATAAAGTCAATTTGTCGGAACGCGAAAGGTTGGTGATGAGCATATCCGCAAGCCCTTCACGCAACCAGTCGAGATGGGGATTTCCTGATTGATTATCGAAATACATCACCGCAACCGACCGCTTGCCTGCAAGTTCCGATAAAGCGATTTCCGGCAGTTGACGATTGCCTTGCCGGAAGAGATAAACCGTTAACATAGCAACAATGAGAAGGCTTGCGGCAATGGCGAATAGATAAATCCGCCGGCGTCGGGATTTTTCTATGATTGGCGTTGATGCGATTGGCAATGCGATTACAGGCAACGGCGATTCACTATCAGTAATCTCTTCGTACTCGAACTCAACCGACGTATGTTCCTCGCAATGAATGGTGGCAAGATCATTCAGCCCGAGTGTTTCAACCTCGGCAATGAAGCGGTAGCCGACTTTCGGAATAGTTTTGATGAAACGCGGCTGGCGCGGGTCATCATTGAGCGCGCGGCGCAATTCTTTGATGGATTGCACCAGCGCGTCATCGGTGATAACCGCGCCTTCCCAGATGTTCTCAATCAAATCGCGTTTGCTGACAACGCGGTGGCGCTCTTCGATGAGGTAGACCAGCAATTGCATCAGTTTATAGCGGAGGTAGAGGTCTTGGTTGCCGATTTTCAGGCAATTTTGTGACGGGTCAATTTCGACGCCCGCAAACCGATAAAGCTGTCGATTCAATACTTCCATAGTCCTCAAAAGCCTTATGCAAAACGATTTCAGAAAAATATCAGCTTTTTCTCGTTACTCTATCTCTCAGGTGTGAGATGTAAAAACGGAACTGTCGGCAGTCGAAAACGGCGGCTCGATTATACCAGCTTTCACCAAGATTGAAATCAATGACCAGGCGAATCGCAAGATTAAAAGTCACCACAACCCGATTACAGACAATGGAATTTCGCGCTTTTCGTTTAATGCTGCATTGCCCACATTGTGAACATGAGGTTGAAATGCTCACCCGCGCTCAAGCCGCAGGCGTTTTGGAAGTGGATGTTCAAACCTTTAACCAACTGATTGCCGAAGGACAGATTCATGCGGTGCAGACCGTAACCGGCGGCTTGCGGGTTTGTAAAGATTCATTGTTTTTGATGTAGGAGGAAGCCATGAAAGTGTCACGAATTCCGATTATCCCTGCGATAGTGCTTGCCCTGTTGGTGCTCCCTTATTGGTCATCATCGGCTATGCAGAGTAAGAAAACGATCAAGCTAACGTTGCAGGTGAAGGGACCGGACGGCAACCCGGTTGGCGGCGCCAGGGTCTATGTTTGGCATGATACCTGGGTGCCGGATATCAGACCTGCCGATTATCGGGAAGAGACCCACGCCAATGGTCAGGTCACCCTGGAGGTACGGGCCGGCGAGACTTCAGAAGTGACGATTGAAGTGAGCAAGGACGATTTACAATGGACGGGCAACATCAAGCTATCAGGCACAACGATATATCGTTCTATAGAGATAAAGAAAGTTTCATCTGATGACGATTCAAAATTGATTAAAGTTAAGGTTCACGTTGAAGGCGAAAAACAAGAACCGATACCAGGGGCAAGAATTGTATTTAGCGATATCGGCGGGTCGCGGCGCAGCGAAGCCGACGGCTACACCGACCAAAACGGCGATGCGACTTTAGGGGTGCGCGCCTATACCTATGCCATACATGCCGGTAAGGACGGCTATCAGAGCGGTGAGGTGCGTATCTCTTTAAATAAATTTCAGAGCGGAAAAACCATCACCGCACCGACCATCAAGCTCACCAAAAAAACGGTCGTTGAAACCAATGTTGAAGTGGTCGTTCAGGTTCAAAATGCCAAAGACCTTAGCAACGTCGTGGGTGCAGAGGTTGTCTTAACCGGACAGGCAGGCGTTACCTCGGGCATTTATAAAGGCACGACCGATGGTTCAGGCACCGCGCGGATAACCCTCAAGGCGTATGGAAAATTCAGCCTGGAAATTTCTCAGGAATATTTCGAGACCCTGAGTAGTGACGTGCAAATCGCTCAGGGCGAAGGGGAAAAAAATCTGCCCCCGTATCGGCTGAAAGAGAAATCGAAGAAATCCGAAGGCAACAATCTGGTTAGTGTGAAAGTCCTGGCAAGCGATAAAAATCAAGCGCCCATTGTCGGGGGGACAGTAAGCGTCGAAAAAATCTCTACAGCCACTGATGCCACAGGGCTGGCAATGATAAGGGATGTCATCGGCATTGATGCCACAAGCGTTATAATTACAGCAACAGCACAGGGCTATAAACGCCAGACCAAAATCGCTCAGGTGCGCCGGGATTATCAATACACCGATGCCACGGCTTCGGCAACCTTTGTGATGGAGCCGGGCGAAGACCCGCCGTCGGAAGATACGCCGATCCGCCTGGTCGTCGAGATTATTGACAGTTTCACGCAGCAACCTTTGAGCAACACCGACGTGCGGATTCGGTTTAAGGGAAAGCTGGTGGGGATAGAAAATACCAACGAGTTTGGTGAAGCCCGCTTTGAACTGAAGGACAGCGCCCCCTACTCGGTTGCAGAATTTCGTTCGGGTCTAAAGGTTGATGCCTATCACGACAACTACATACCCAGAGACAGCGATATTACGCCGGATTTGCTGATGCCTTCAAGCACGCCACGCATTGTCACGCTTCATCTGGAACGCGATTGGACGGCGCTTGGTAAAGACCTCACCGTGCTTGAAGGCAAGGTCGCCGCCTGGGATAAAGATGCCAAAGAAGCCGCCACTTTACCCGGTCAAGTGCAAAGCCGCGTCGGACAACTGAAACTCATTAATCAGCGAGTTGGCGCAACCGTCACCGAGTTGAACAATTTTAGAAGGCAAGTTACGGGCTTTAACGGACCGGGCGACCAACTTCGTTGTGCAAACGCCGCGCAACTCAAGAGCAATCTCGAACGCTATGAAGTTGAAGCGAACCGGAAGGCTCAGGAGGTTGCAGAGAAACTCAAGCTTGCGACCGCCCTTGCCGAAAGGTGTTCGGCTGTCACCGACGGCGCTACGATTAAACGTCACTATCAGGATGCCATTCGTCTGGCTGCCGAGATTGGCAGGTTAGATAAATTGGCTGGCGAGGATTCGCGCAAATTGGCGATTCTGGCGAAAGAGGTTGAAGCGGTGAGACAGACCCTCAAGGAAGCCCAAGACCTCATCCCCAGAATTGATGTTGAAGCGCGAACCGCTGAAGTCATAGCAAAACAGATTCGTGCCGATTACGACAGAGGCACCGCTTTAAGCAAAGACCTGGATAAACGCCGTGACGCACTGGCGCAGGCGATTAATGACTTGAAGAAACTTCACGGGCTAGACCCGCGATTTATCAACCGCTTGCCGCTTAACTTGAAGAAGCGATTCGACGACCTGGCTGAGTTAGTCGCGAGTCGCAACAGCGACCTCTTCAGCTCTCCGAACATCACCTCAGTTGAAGATGCGCTCCGCCTGCTTGAATCAATTCGGAAGGCGAAAGCGGAAGCCGAAAAAAACTTAGCCGAGTATAACAACGCCCTGTGCAACATTGACCCGATGAATGAGCGAGTACGAGCCATCAATCAGGCGCTGCTTGACGCGAGCGCCGAACTCGGACTTGCCGCAGACTTGCCAAGGAAAGCCGATGAGTGCACGAGGCAGGGCGCTTGTATGCCTGCACTGGCAAATATTCGCTCATTGCTTGAAGAGGACAACCTTGAATCCGCTGAAGCAGAGATTAACAAAGCGCGCATCAATGGTTGTGATGTGAGTAAAGCGACGGAAGAGCTTGAATACTTTCGCACCGTGCGCCGCACAGCAAATCTTCTGGCGGAATCTCTGGAGAATTGCCGTTTTCAGCAGGCGCTCAATCTGGCGCAGCAAATCCCTGCATCAATCAAAAGCCGACCGCTCGTTGCCCAAGCCCTAAGCGCGGTTCAACGCGGATTACAGGCGCAGCGGCGCATCGCCCAACTGCGCGCCAGCGCCAAACTCGCGGTTGAGCGAACCCGGCAGATGACATCAGCCAACTCTTATATCGAGGAAGCGGAGATGGCTGCTGAGGGCTTTCCTTGTCTGATGGAGGAGGTCGCGCGGTTTCGGGATGAATATGAGCCTCGCGATTCTGCGACCAAACCGCAGGTTGAAGAATTGCCGGAAGACGCTGACCACCCAACGACCAGGCCAACCGGCAAAGCAAAGAGCAAACCGAAAGTTGAAGAGATACCCGATGATGACAAACCCAATCAAACGGACAACCGTCCGCCAGCCCAAAAACCGGCTGTGACAACTCCGCCCGGAGGCAGCTTGCAACTGGCGAATCCCCAGGTCAAAGACGCCTATGCCCATGTCTGTTGTGGCGGCAGAACCGATTACACCTACGGCTTGAACTCCGCCACCCTGAAATACGCCTATCCGCCGTCAGAGGGAGGCAACGTAACGGTTGAGTGGCAATTCGATGGCGTCCCTCCTGGTGCCATTAGTCCCGGTGAGGAGATTAC
Source organism: Acidobacteriota bacterium (assembly GCA_040754075.1). Taxonomy (NCBI): domain Bacteria; kingdom Pseudomonadati; phylum Acidobacteriota; species Acidobacteriota bacterium. The sequence goes on along the minus strand of JBFMDH010000029.1, from coordinate 60,821 downwards.
CATTACCGTCACCGGGAACTTCTCAGCCTCGCTCCCCGATAGAGACTTCCAGCCTCCGGCGGCCGGTGGCGTGAGAGTAGAGGGCGATGTCGAGATGATCGAACAAAAAACCGGCTATGTCGGCCGAAATTTTAAACAGATTGGGAAATATATCTTTCGAGTGCGCCCAAATGCGAAGTGGGTCAGTATCGGGCTAGGCGCAGATTACGGCCTTGGCACCTTTGTCGTTTATCGCTATGGAACGCAACCCAAGTAATCGCTGACCGGTTGTCCAAAAAAGCTAGGAGGTAAGCGTGATGGTAAACAGAGTTTCGATGATGATGATTTTGGTGTTGTTCGGCTGTGTCGCGGGTTTCGGGCAGAGTTCCTACAAAGGACTCACACCGGGCAAAAGCACCAAAACCGATGTGGAACGGGTGCTCGGTCAAGCCGCGCGCCAGATAAGCGATACGCTTTCCGAATACCAATCTACAAACGCGAGCGAAAAGATTTTTGTACAGTATAATGGTGAGACTTCAGTTGTTGAACGCATTGAAGCGATTTATCCGGCGACGCGCGACCGTGCCGATGTTTTGCAGGCTTTAAGGTTGCCGGCGCGACCCACGGCTTCGCAAACCAACAGCAAAGGAAAGCTCGAAGAGTATTTTGCCACCGCGCACATCGTTTTGACTTACGCATCGGGCGAGACGAGTGACGGAGTCAGCCGCGTTGGTTATTACAGCCGCGACCTGTTCGCCAGCGCCATCGCCAATGTGCCGCGCCGCTCACCGGATAGCCGCGTCGATTCGCCTGTGGCTGGAACCGGTGAACCGCGTGAATCCGCGCCTCGCGGCAATCGTCCCAAGTCTTCTGCAACCAATACCTCGACTCAAACCATAGACGTGGCGGCGGAAAGCGAGGCGACCGATTCCGCCTCGAAGGTTTCTGTGAAACGTATTCCCGATTCATCGAAAGAGCAGGCGGCTGATGTCACGACTGATTCGGCAACTTCGGACAGGCGCTCAGCATTGAGCGGCGGGATGGTTGAGCAGTTGGCTGGACGATATGAATTTGAAGCTCAAGATGAACCTTTACTTATGAATGTGGTGGTGGATGGAGTTGACGGGAAATTGCGATGGAATGCAGGCTCGCTAAAATATTTTCTTCGACAGACAGGTAGCGGACAAATATCTGATGCTGCCGGAAACGTCGAGAAAAATATTGTGCACTTCAAATTTGAAGGAAAGCCTGATGTGAGTGTGCAATTCATCTTGCGCGGCACCCGCGTAGAGGAAGTAACTTATTTTGAAGAGAAAGCCGGCAAGTCGATCTTTGCCCAGGGTAAACCAAAACGTTGAGCATGCTTTTTGCCAACTGAGATGAACGATTATCCAATGAATTTTGCAGGTCGTCGGATATGACTTCACCAGGTCGCTGTAAAAAAGCGGCATCGCAAAACTATTGATTAGCCCAGCAATTCCGCCATCATTGCCGCAGGGTTCCAATAGCCGCGTATGCTGTGTATTTTGCCTTGGTCATTAATTTCAAAAACATCTATGCCTGCAAAGCTCACTTCGCGCCCGTTTTTGCCTGTGCCTTGCCCCGTCCATTTCACAGCGGCGCTGTTGTCTGCAAGATAAATTTCCTGTTCGCTTAGACCCACGGTTTCAAATGCGCCGACAATACCGTCAAAAAATGCTGCGCGTTTTTCATTCGTATCCATTGGCGGCGCGCCAACCGGGTCAATGCTCACACCGTCTTCGGCAAAAGTCGCAAGCCAAGCCGCTTTATCCATCGCGCGGGTTGCAGCAAAATAAGCCGCAACGATTTCGTTTATCTGTTCAGGGGTTGCCAAAGTTTTTCTCCTTTCAAATCAGTCCTGAGAACTGATGGTCGTATTTTTTAAACCTGAAGCAGGAATGATAAACGATGAAGTATAAAATCTTTTGTTCATCGTTCATCGTTCCTGCTTCATACTTTCTTATGCAGTTCTTGTTTTACGCAAACGGTCGCGAATTCGGATTGCTCATTTTTTCGCGCCGAGTTGTTTCGTTAATTCGCGAACCGCGGTATCGAGTTGCGAATCCCTATCGGTGTAGGTTTCGCCAATCGGACGCGATACCGGAATATCGACCGGACGCGGCACCAGTTCCATGTTTTTGCCATTGCTGTCTTCGCATTTCATGCGCGGCACGCGAAACGTCGAGCCGTCAATCAAGCCGAGATTCCAGGTATAAATGATCCACCCCGAGGTCGGTTCGCCGACGACTTTACCGAGTTTCAAACTGCGGTAGCCTTCGGTGAAATCTTCGGCATCGGAAAGCGAATGTTGATTGGTGATTAAAATAGTCGGAAGTTCCAGTGCGCGTTGCCCATTCATGGTGCGCATCGGCGATGACGGATAGCCGCGCGGCGTCATGGTGATATAGCCGCGCCGCGCAAACACATCAATGGCGTAAACATTCACAAAGCCGCCGTTGTTGTTGCGAATATCAACCACGACCCCTTCGCGTCGGTGATTTTCGGCGTCGAGGTCAACATAGAGTTGCGCAAGCGAAGCGTCGGACATATCTGGAATATGCACATAGCCGAGCCGCCCCTGGCTTGCGCGGTCAACATACGCGCGATTTTTGGCGACCCAATCGCGATAAAGCAGTCCCGCTTCTGTGCCGTTGCTCACCGGTTTGATGGCGACTTCGCGGGAGGTTGCGCCGTCGGCGGAAGCCGCGATGGTGAGCGCCACGCGGCGATTGACTTTATTGGTGAGCAGTTCATCGAGGTTGGTTCGCGCATTGATGGTTGTGCCGTCAACCGCGATGAGGTATTCGCCCGTTTTGATATTGGCAATCGCCGCGGGCGAAAGCGCGATGACTTCGGTGATTCTTAGTTTCCCTGATGCCTCATAGGTTGCGCGGTCAAAGCGTAGACCGGGTCTGCCGACTGCTGAAGTTTGCGCGGCTTGGTTGAATGGCGGATTGATGCCGAGATGCGAAGCGTTCAATTCGCCGACCATCAAATTAATCAGGCGGCGCAGTTCATCGCCGGTGCGCGCGCCGGCAATATGCGGCGCAAAGGTTTCGCGCACCGCTTCCCAGTTCGCGCCGTGAAAATTGGCGTCATAAAAATTATCGCGTAAAAGCGTCCACGCCTGCCTGAAGACTTCGTGTTTTTCTTTGGCGAAATCGACATCCATTTCGGCAGTGACCGCAAGCGGGCGCGATTGCCGATTGTCCAGGGTGATGATGTTGATGCGTCCGCCTTCGAGGTAAAAAACTTCACGACCATCAGGGGTAAATTGGGCGTCGGTTTTAAAGCCGGGTGTGGTGGTGAGTTGCCTTGCGACCGCGTTTTCCCGCGTCAGTTCATCAAGCGGATAGGTATAGAGATTGAACTGACCTGAGCCGCTTGCCTGCATCAACAAAGTTTTGCCATCGGGACTGATGGTGAACGAGTTGACATCAACGCCAATCGGCAGAATGTTCAAGCGGCGGTTGATGCCCTCAAAAACGATTTCCACATTTTTCGAGTTATCTTTTTTCGGTTCTTCTTTGTTGGGTTGCGCGGTTGGCGTATTGTCCTGCGGCGCAGGGGTGCGTGGCGGCTGGGTGCGCGGCGTGGTGTCTTTGAATAAAGCGGTGAACTGGTCTTCGCGGAATTTCGGAGTGCGCGGCAACAAATCGATGCGCGCCAGGCTCGGCGATTCGGTGCGCTGACTGCTATTGAATAAAATGTAAGTGCCGTCGGGACTCCAAGCCATCGCATTTGAAAAGGCGTTGCTCAGGAAGCTGATGGGTTTACTGGTTCCGCCTGCGGCTTGAACCACCTGAATATTTTTAAATGCGCGTTCGCCGACATTCATAAAGGCAATCCAACGACTGTCGGGCGACCAGATGATTGGGCGATCCGGGTCAAACGGCGGGCGGTCGAGAAAGCCGGTTGCCAACTCACGCTCTTGTTTCGATTCGAGGTCGATAACCCGCAAGGCTTTCGCATCACGAACGAAGGCAACCATCTTGCCATCGGGCGACACCGCAGGCAAAGTGTCTGCGCTCGCGCCGTTTGTGAGTTGGGTCTCTTTATTTTGCGCGAAGTCATATAGGAAAAGATGCGGCGCGCCATCGCGTGTCGAAGCATAGACGAGGCGCTTGCTGTCTGCGAGCCACACGATATGGGATTCGGGCGCGGGCGTATTCGTGACGCGCGCCCCGTCGCCGCCATCTTTGGCAGAGGCGGCAAAAATTTCGCCGCGCGCGATGAACGCCACTTTTTTGCCATCGGGCGACAGCGCCAGTTCATTGAATTGTGAAGTGAGGGTCAGGTGTTCAACCGCGGCGGCGGAGGCAGCGCCGCGTCGCGTGATGTTGACTTCGCTGGCTTGATGGTTTGCCGTATCAAATTTCCAGATGCCGAAATCGCGTTCAAAAACGATGGTTTTGCCATCGTAAGAAATCGTCGGATAGAGCACTCGCCCGTCTTTGAATTGCGTCAGTTGCCGCGCTTGACCTTTGAGCGGGCGCGTCCAGAGGTTTTGCGCGCCGCTGCGGTCTGAGACGTAATAAATATTTTTTCCGTCGACGCCCCACATTGCCCACAACTCTTTCGCGCCGCCTTCGGTGAGGCGTTCATAGGTGCTGGCTTCGCCTTCGCGCATGAGCCAGATTTCCGATTCATCGAGGTGCGAATGACCCTTGCGCCACCATTGCGCCGAAGCGTTGCCGCGCGCATTGAAGGCAAGGGTTGAGCCATCGGGTGCGGGGGCTGCAAAAAATTCATTGGTGTAACGGTCGGCAGTCACTTGCATAGGCGTGCCGCCGTCGATGCTGACGCGATAGATGTCGCCGCGCCCGGAAATCTCTTTGCTGCCGGAATGAAAGTAGAGCCATTTGCCATCCCGCGACCAGTTGTTGAGTTGTTCTGCTGCGTCGTCGAATGTGAGTCGTTGCAAATCGCCTGTCGAGAGATTGAGGATATAGATGTCGCCATTGCCGGTGCGCGCCGATACGAAGGCGAGACGTTTGCCGTCGGGCGAATAGAGCGGGCGCGATTCGGTTGCCGGATGGGAAACCAGCAGCCGCGCTTCGCCGCCTGCGGTTGGCACTGTCCAGATGTCGCCGCCCGAAACGAAAGCGATTTCATTGCGGTCTGGAGAGATTGCCGGTTCATAAAACGAAGGCAGGGCAGTGACCGCGCGGTTAGCCGAAGTTTGCGCCTCGGTGGGTTGTCGTAGAGCGATTGAACTAATCATTGCCAGAGTCAGCATGAGACAGAAAAAATATTTGCGGTGATTCATAAGGCTCCTCCGAAAAACTCAATGTGGGTGACAGTGAAAATCAACTCGACCGGGAGAGATAACTTACCACCAGGTGCAGCGAAGCGTCATCTTGGTTTATTAAAAAGCGTAAAACTTGACAATAAAAAAGCCGGTTCGCTATAGTCTGAGGGTCGTTTTTGACAAATCAATGGGAGGTCGTTCAATGGTAGGACTGCGGTCTCTGGATCCGCCTATCGGGGTTCGAATCCCTGCCTCCCAGTATTTCGTTTCAATCGTTTAGAAGCCGCCTTCTTGAGCGGCTTTTGCTTTTTTGGCGCGCTTGGTGCACGGGCTTAGGCGAACCCCCACGAAGTTAGGGATCATCCATGACATTCGAGACACCATGAAAACCCTAAAAGCTGTCTTTTGTACCGATGTTTCAACCCAGGATCAATAACCGCTTCTGACCAGCCCCGAACGAGGTGCAATCAGAATGAAAGTCCGGGTTGAATTTTTGTCTCTTCATCCACTACACAACAGTGGCCAATTCCCACCCACAGACAATGGCATGCCGAAACCGCTACTTTTGAACTGTCAACTCGACGGGGAAGCTTACGGTAGTTTCTCGATTTACAACTTAAAATCAAATTACCCGCCAAAATATGTTATAAATATTTTCCATTCAAAATGTATATCAAGTCACGACATTGGAGTTTAAGATTCCTGACGCTATCCGTTTATATCGTCGTTGGTTTATCCACTTTGGCGAAGGCTCAGGAATACGGCTTTGACACCTGGACGACCGCAAACGGCTTGCCGCAAAACACTGTCACGGGGGTCGCGCAAACGCCCGATGGTTATTTGTGGCTTTCGACGTTTGACGGGCTGGCGCGATTTGACGGCGTGCGTTTTACGATTTTTGATAAAGGCAACACGAAAGGCATTCTCAACAATCGGTTCTCAGGGATTTTTGTTGACAAAGACGGCGCGGTCTGGGCGGCGGCTGAAAATGGCGTGGTCACGGTTTATCGAAACGGCGCGTTCGCTTCGTATCAGCCTCCCGAAACCTTTGGCAGTTCAATCGCTATTGTTTCGGATGGGAATGGAAATGCCGTTATCGAGGGCGCTGACAGATTTTATTATTTGCGGGATGGCAAGTTTATTCCGGTTTCCGACCAAAAAGAAAAAGGCGTCAAACGTTTTTATTATGGAAAATCGGGGGCGAAATGGACGTTTGAACGAAACAAAGTGACGTGGCAGAAAGCCGGACAGACGACAAATTATGCTCTCAGTCAGCCGTCTGAATATCTAACTTTAGTCAATAGTTTGCTGGCTTACGAAGATAACCAAGGTGCTTTATGGATTAGGTTCAAAGAGAAACTTTGCCGCCTCGCGGACGGGAAAGTAACGACGTTGACGAAAAATGAAATTCCCGCTTTGAAAGAATTGAATCTCCAAACGATTTTCGATGATGCAGAAGGAAGCATTTGGTTCGTTTTCGGGACGGCAAATCTGGACGCGCCGGTTAACGGGCAATTGGTAAGATTTAAGGACGGGCAATTCACTTCGTATAACTCAGGCAAATCTGTTCCGGCAGGCCCCGGTATTACTGACCGCGAAGGCAATTTTTGGTTGGCGACAACCACCGGACTGCGTCGTTTGCGGCGACAGCTTATTACTTCTTTATCCGTGAAAGACGGTCTCAACAGAAATGAAGTTTATCCTCTGCTGCAAACCAGCAAAGGAGATATTTTCATCGGCACGGTACAAGGCGTTAATCGTTACTCGGACGGAAAAATTACGAATTTAAGACTTAAATATACAGCGGGGTTTCCGCTTTATATGCGCGGTTTGTGGGAAGACACCTCGGCGCGGGTTTGGCTCGGTTATCAAGGCGAAGGCGGATTCGGGCGATTTGAAGAGCCTTCGTCCGTCAGGCGAATTGGTAAAAACGATATTCCAAACGGAGCGACCGATTTTGCTTCCGACCAGGCAGGCAATATCTGGATAGCAACTGAAGAAGGCTTATACAAATATAAAGACGACAACGAAATTGCTCATTACACGGTCAAAGACGGTTTGCTAAATGACAAAATAATAACAGTTCACTTTGACCGCAACGGCAGCCTTTGGTTAGGGACATTTGACGGATTATCGCAATTCAAAGACGGCAAGTTTTTCAATTTCGGCGATGTCGAAAACAGTCCGCGAGGATTCGTCCGTGCCATTTACGAAGATGCAGAAGGCGTTTTGTGGTTCGGGACTTATGGCGATGGCTTAGTTCGATATAAGGACGGCAAGTTTTTCAATTACCGCGTCGAACACGGGCTTTTCAACAACGGCGTTTTTGCGATTCTTGAAGATGGTCGCGGCAATTTTTGGATGTCCTCGAATCGCGGTATTCATCGTGTAAGCCGTCAGGAGTTGAATGAGTTTGCTGACGGTAAAATTCCCAAACTCAACAGCGTTTCTTACGACGAAAAAGACGGAATGCTCAATGCCGAATGCAACGGCGGCAGGATTCCTTCGGCAATAAAAACCAGAGACGGCAAACTCTGGTTTGCGACCATGGGCGGAGTCGCCATCATTGACCCCGAAGCCGAAAAAATCAATCCGCATCCGCCGCCTGTCGTCATCGAAAACATTTCAATAGATAGAAAATCTGTTGACCCAAATCATTTTCAATCCGCAATCCGCCATCCGCAATCCGCAATCGAACTGAGTCCGGGACAATCGAATCTTGAAATCCATTACACAGGTTTGAGTTTGATTAAATCCGAACAGATAAAATTCAAATACAAACTTGAAGGGTTTGAAGAAAATTGGGTTGAAGCCGGACGAGAGCGCATAGCGAATTATTCATATTTGCCGCACGGCGAATATCGGTTTCGCGTCATCGCCGCCAACGCCAACGGCGTTTGGAACACGGACGGCGCGATGGTGAAAATCATCGTGCATCCGTATTTTTATCAAACCTGGTGGTTTCGTGTTTTGGCGGCATTAGCGGTTGCGCTCATCACAGGTTTGATCTATTACAACCGCGTCTCGCATCTACGAACCATTGCCGAAACCAAAACCGCTTTTTCGCGGCAGTTGATCGAATCGCAGGAAGCCGAACGTAAACGCATCGCCGCCGAATTGCACGACGGTTTGGGGCAAAGTTTGGTGATTATCAAAAATCGGGCGATGCTCGGCATCAAAAAGGGTGATGATAAAGCGCGGGTTGCCAAAGAACTCGACAGGATTTCCGAATCGGCAACTCTGGCGCTTGATGAAGTGCGCGAGATAACCAACAATCTGCGCCCGCAACTGCTTGACCGGTTGGGTCTGACGAAGGCTTTGATCTCAATGTGCAAGAAAATCTCGGGTGTCGTCGAGGTCGAATGCGAGGTCGCCTCGATTGATAATCTTTTCAATGAAAGCGAAGAAATCAGCTTTTATCGAATCGTTCAGGAATCCTTGAATAACATTATCAAACATGCCAACGCCTCAAGCGCGAGCGTGAAAATCAAACGAACCGAAAGCCGGATTATGATTACCATTGAAGATAACGGGAAGGGTTTTGAAGTCGAAAATATCAAATCCGGCGGACTCGGGTTGGTCGGGTTGCGGGAAAGGGCACAGTTGTTAAACGGCGAGTTTTCGATTCAATCGAAGATCGGCAAAGGAACATCCATTCAAGTCGAAATCCGTCTTGTTTGATAAAAAACGATGAACAACGAGATTACCATCCTCATTGCCGACGACCATCCGATTGTGCGGAAAGGTCTGCGGGAAACCATTGAAGAAGAGAGTAAATTTATGGTTTTGGCTGAGGTCAAAAACGGGCAGGAAGCCCTCGAAGCCATCGAAAAATTTGCTCCGCAGATTACCATTCTCGATGTTGATATGCCCGTGATGAACGGTTTTGAAGCGGCGCGTGAGATCAAAGCGAAAAAACTCACAACGGAAATTATTTTTCTGACCATGCATCGCGACGAAGATTTATTTAACGAAGCGATTGACCTCGGGGCGAAAGGCTTTGTCCTGAAAGATAGTGCCTTGAGCGAGATTGTCGAATGTATCAAAGCGGTCGCGTCAAAAAATCATTTCACGAGCCACGCATTGACTTCGTTTCTCATCAACCGGAGTCGGCGCAACCTTCAACTCACCGAAAAACAGCCGTCAATTGGTGACCTGACGCAAACCGAACGCCGTATTCTTAAACTAATCGCCGAAAACTTAACGACCAGAGAAATCGGCGAACAGCTTTTCATCAGTCCGCGAACCGTCGAAAAGCACCGCTCGAATATCTGCGAAAAACTCGATCTTCACGGCAGTCATGCGCTTTTCAAATTCGCCCTACAGCATAAATCCGAATTGTTCTAAGCGACCAAGCCAAACCCCAAATCCAACACCTCCCGTCGAAATACGTAGTTCCACGTAGGCTTTTTACGTGGAACTACCTATTCCAACTCCCTTCGTTCCAACCTATCTTTACTAACCGAAATTACGGCAACGCTCGTTTTTGGTATGGCACAAATGAAAGTGTTAATCGTGGATGACAGCCAGCAAATCCGCCTGCTTTTGCGGAGTTTTTTACCGCTCTCGGTTGATGAGGTTTTTGAATGTGGTGATGGCGGTAAAGCGGTTGCGCTCTACCGAAAGCATCTCCCCGATTGGGTCTTGATGGATTGGCAAATGCCTCATAAAGACGGGATCGCCGCGATCCGCGAGATTCTCGCGGAATTTCCCAGAGCCAATATCTGCATGGTCACGGCCTTCAACGAGGAAGAACTTCGCGACGCCGCCTTCGCCGCGGGCGCCAGCGGTTTCGTGACCAAGAGCAACTTATTCGAGATGGAAACCATTCTTGTTGATGAATTGAAACCTTAAGATATTTAGAAAGGACAAACCTCATGAACCCGATAAACCCGAATAGCGTATCAGTCGGCATTTTCAGATTAGCGCTGCTCTTGCTTGCTTTACCGATTTTCGCGGTCGGTGCAAGCGCTCAAACGCCCGATCTCAGCGGAACCTGGGTAATGTATAACGACAAGGCTGTTCAATTCGACAAATCAGCCGTGATCAAGCAAAACGGCGCGAATCTCTCTCTTGATAACGGCTATGGCACGAAATCAACCGCCGTTCTGACTGGCAGGACGTTTACGACGTCCGACGGAATGAGTGGAACGGTCACGCCCGACGGCACGCGAATAGACTGGACGAAGCCGGCCCGCTACTTTTGGGTTAGACAAACCGTCTTCGGAGCAACTCCAGATTTGAATTACAAATGGATGATGTTCGACGATAAGAGCCTGCCAATCGCTGGCCTCGCCTCGATCGCGCAGGACGGATTCAATCTTTCGATCGACAATGGCCACGGTGTCAAATCGACCGCCGTCTATGTAGGCGACCGTTTCAAGACTTCTGATGGGCTAACCGGAACGCCGACTGCTGATGGCAGTCGGATCAATTGGTCCAACGGATACTTCTGGATACGGGTGGCCACAAATAAACCTGAAGTGATTCTCGATCTCAGTGGCACCTGGATCCCCGTCGATCAGGCGGGCCGCCCAGGCGATAGCAGGTATACGATCACCCAAAACGGAAACAACTTGACCATTACTATAAGGGACCAGATTCCAAGTCATCGATACAGCGGGACGATAAAGGGAACTCGATTTGTCGGCCTCTCGCTCGCAGGAGAGGTCATAGAAAACGCGACGAAGATTCAATTTGACAACGGGAGCTGGGTGCGGGAAAGTGCGGTGAAGGCAGCACGGACATTTCCTGACACTTACGGTAGTGGACCTCTAACCCTCAAACCCAAGACTTTCTTCGCCAATTTCAACGCCAACGAAATGCGTTGCGTCAACCTGACGCAGAACCATGTGGTTATCGGCTATGATGCCAATTCCAACCCGCAAACTCAGTGGGCCGATGCAGACCTCTCGACACTCTGCCAGGGAACGAAAGTTCCTTTGCGGACAGTCGAGTGTTACATCGATGCGACAAACAGCGTAGGCACTGGCGATAAGCCGGTGGTCTCGCATTCTGAAGCGCTGTCGAGATGTAATGCCGCTTCCTTTACGCCGCCGGCAGTCCGGTTGGGCGAAGATGCCGATGTCGTGAGTATCACCCCTAAGGGGCAAACCTTCAGTGAGGGTGAAACGCTTCTGCGTGACAGCCCTCCACTCGACGAAAATGGTTACCACGACGTCCTGAAGTGGATTGCCGATAAAGTCGCCGCCGATCGCTTGCCGTTTTGCTGGGTGCAAGCAAAGGCGCGCGGCGGCCCGGTGCCCTTTGAGAGTACGAACACTTGCCCAATCGGCTACGTGCGGGAAGAGGCGCAATGTAGACCGAAATGCCCGCCAGACTTTAATGGCCGAGCCGATCGGTTCACCTGCTACCAGACCTGTCCCAGCAGTCGCCCGGTTCAGTGTTCTCTATTCGCTTGTGCGAAAGACAACGACACTTGTCTGTCGACTGTGAAAGATCAATTGACCGCGCCGGTTTCATTTGTGACTTCAGTTTTTGGGACCTTATCAAAGTTGGGTTCCGTGGCTGCGAAAGCCGAGAAGGTTTCTAAACTGGAGAAAGTTATCGACACAGTTAAGACCTATGTTGAGAACTATCAAAAGGCGCAAACCGCGATCACGACGATCAGGGCGCAAATGGAGTTGTATGAAAAACTGGCAGCGTCAAATTTTGACCTGATCACCAGCCCTGAGATCGAGGCTGAGGTCGATAAGCGGTTTGGCCGTATCGCCGGCTACTACATCAAAAGGAGATACGCTCAAGTTCATCTGGCGCTCTTATCGACTACGAATTTTCAGGCTACCTTCAAGAACATCGCCACTTTGGTTGGTCTGATCGATCCAATCGGTATCGTTGACCTTGAAAATGCCTACTACCATCCTGTTTGTCCTAGCGACGTTCCTTTTCCTAAAGTAACTCTTCATTACAACTACTAGAATCTTTCATAGGACGCTTCGGCAATAAACGACCGAAGCGTCCTATTTCACTTTGAGGGATTATCATGAACAAAAGATTTCTTAGTCTTATTATCACCGCAACAATCATCGCTATTGTAAGTGCCACGAACACGACGGCACAGGTAAAGCGGAAGACGAAGGTTCCTGCGAAGACCGGTGAAATCTCAAAACCGGAGCGCGAGGCGATTGAGAATGTTGTCCGTGAATACCTTATCAAGAATCCCTTAGTCGTCCGCGAGGCGATGATGGCATTGCAGGCACAGGAAGAAAAGCAGAAGAGAGAGACGACGGCAGCGAATATGAAGCTGCTTCGATCAGAAATCTACTCGGACGCAGATTCGCCGGTCACCGGCAATGCGAAGGGCGACGTAACGGTTGTTGTATTCTTCGACTATTTTTGCGGCTACTGTAAAAAGACAATGCCAGGTTTGCAGACTTTGTTGGCAAACGATAGCTCGCTGCGGATCGTCTATAAGGAATTTCCGATCCTTGGCGCTCAGTCTCTGAGCGCCGCCCGCGCCGCGCTCGCAGCCAGCCGGCAAGGTAAATATGCCGAATTTCACCAGGCGCTGCTTGCTGCTGCCGGCGCTGGCGAAGACCTGATCAAAGCTGTCTCTGAAGGTCTCAACCTCGACTATGCCAAACTGCAAAAGGATATGTCCGATCCAAAGATCAGCGCGGCGCTCGAGCGCAATATCCGCTTAGCCGAGTTGCTCAATATAAATGGGACGCCGACTTATCTCGTCGGCGACCAGTTAATACCTGGCGCCCTGGATTCTGATTCACTTGCCCGGCTGATAAAAGCTGAACGCGCAAAATCGACAAGCAGCGAGATTGAGAACAGTCGAGCACCTACTAAAGGAGCTAATTAAGCTTTGTCTAAAGTTGCGCAAGTCCTGTTTGCAATGACCTTGTCCGCTTGTTCTGCAAGCGTCCAGACCCTTCCGGCAAAGGTTACGGGAATGCTTGACCATTTCTACGCGGGTTGGAAACCGGCTCCATTTGTGCACCAAGGCAGCGATACACAGTGAAACTGGAATGCGCTCAAGCAAAGGAGAGCGATTTAAGTGCTTAACAACATCAAACAGGTAAGCATTGAATAGAACTCATTGATAATAGGAAAAGAAGGCTGGAACAGCCTCTGAATCCGCCTGTCGGGGTTCGAGTCCGTGCCTCCCGGTCATTTTCTTTTCAACCATCTACAATCTTCAATCGTTTCTCTATTTCTTCCCGTGTGACCGTAATGTGACCGGGCTTTCGTAAAACCGCCTCAACCGCGCGGTTTTTACCAGCTTCCGTGGCGTGAACATAACCTTCAGTTGAGGTGATGGATTTATGCCCCATCACTTCTTTTATCTCCGGTAAGGTCGCGCCATTTTCAATCGCTAGGGTGCCGAAGGTATGGCGCAGGTTGTGAACGTGCAGGTCGCTTAGCTTGGCGAGCCGGCAGACTACAGCCCACGCGCGCAAAATGCTTACATACTTCTTGCCGGTTTCAGGATTGGTAAACGGATTTCACCTTCGCAGAAGTTAAAGACCTGTTCAAAGCCATCCGGTAAGTCGCCAGTAAAATAGAGCACCGGCTGGTCATCTGATAACCAGCCGGTGGTGGTAGATATTCGGCTCGCCTGGACTGCTCATCCGGGGCGCGTCCAAATGGTCGCTGCCTATCTGATGGTCAAGGTTCCGGCGTTTATGGTCGTCACTCCTGTATACGTGTTAGTGGGACCGCCTTTGACATGATCCTGCCGCGCCTCATCAACCGGCAGGTCTTCGATGACCGTCGAGTTATCGTTTTCTGGTTGATTCATTGATTCACTCTCCTTTTTATTTACCGATTGCGAGTTGCATCAATCACGTGAAAGTAGACCTCAATGGTATGGTCGACCGGGCCGCCTTTGAGTTCTGCTGCCTGGTCTTCGCTGAGGGTCAAATCCTCAATCACCGATTGGTGGTTGTCTGGCTCTTGTTTGTCTTGCTTGTTCATCACGGTTGTCTCCTTTTCATTGATAAGCTGTTCATCGCTTGAGCGCCTCACTGGCGCTCACCTGTTCAGGCGTAAGTTGGCGGCGAAAACGCTCACTCGTTTATTCCACCTGACTCTCCACTATAGGTTAAAGTTGATTCTCTACTGGTATAGGTGACACCAACGGCGGTGTTTGCGTTAAGGGTGACGCTTCCCGTCCAGGTTGTGTTCCCGCCTTTTACATTGGCTATCGGCTCCAGGTCACTAAGCCCATTTTCATGGTTAATGTCTTGTTTGTTCTGTTCAGTCATTTTCATTATTAGTTTCTCCTCTAAATTAAATAAACCCGCCCCTCATCACGAAAAGCGGGGGTTATACGCTTTGCCTTAACGTACAGAACCATCACTCAAACAGACGTTTATTCCAGATGGATGGCGGCTGCTACTTGAGGTGCTGCTGTTAAAGGGGTCTATGGTTAAATCGGTAACGGACGCGATGGTTGTGCCACCCTTGACCTCACCAACCGGTTCCAGGTCGTCCATTTCAATCGTTTCATTCGTAGCCATTTTCTGCTCCTTTTCTTGTTTCCAATCGAATACTCACGTCGCACGGCATTCGTGCGTCTCATCTGCTAAGGCGAAAATGGACAACAAAAACTATCATCGGGCAGGAAAAATTAGACCGCTTCGATAGCTCTTTATTATGACATTCATTTTCTCACGCTATGATGCCTCGCCGTGAGCCATATATAAGCCGCAATAAGCGATTGACCTGATCAACTAATCCGTAAGACCTCCAATCGCTCACCTGGCAAATAAAACGCGATTTTTTGAAGCCGTTTTTTATGTTGTCAATATAGGACAAAGCTCTCACTAATGGAGGCGAAGGTATGGATGAAGAAAATTTGTTTGATGTAAAAGAACAGCAGAATGTAACTACAGGTAGCCTGGACGCGAAATCGGAGCATTGGACAAGGTCGCCCAATCTTCACCCAAAGGAGCCTGTGCGCCTGATTCTCAGGTTTTATCTCCTATTGCTGGTGGGTATTTTACTTTGGAAAATTTAACTCGCTTGCATAGGTCAGGTAAAACCGAATCAGCAGGCAGAAATTCGGGGAAGAGATTTATCGCCTCAGCCACAATGCAGAAAAGGCGGCTTGCCGGCGGTTTCTCGTTGCGGCTGAGGCGGCTTGTTGCTTCAGGCTCAAATCGCTATTTCGCCTGCGCAAGCAAACATCCAGTTGGAATGATTACGGGGTCGGGATAATCTTTGGCACCAATCTGTAATAGGTGTCCGGCAATTTGTAATACCGGCTCTTCGCCCGCACCCAAGCTGCTGCATAACCGATGCTGTTGCTGCCATAGGTAATCCACATATAGCCGCGTTGTGAGCCATACCCACAGGTATCGCCCCAGCCAGTGCCCCAGGAATTCTTGATTAACCACGCGCCTTTGGTATCGTCCCAACCAATCAACGTGACACCGTGATTGACCGAACCGGAAGCATTTTCATTGAACACGCCCGCCGTGTAATGCCTGAACGCGGTGGTGACGCGAACCGCAACTGCTAACGGGCCGTATTGGCACAGCGCCTGTTTCATCTCACCCACCGATGGGGTTGCGCCGCCGGGTTTCACATACCCCCAGGTCGTCGCCCAATACGGGTCTGGAATCGACGCATTGCAGGGGCTATCAGTTGCCGTGTAAGGGTAGCTGGCTTCTGACGCATCGCCTTTGCCGAGCAGAAAATCAAACGCCCACCACCCGCCGGCACAAGTGCCCAAGCCGCTGCAACTGAGGACATCCTGTTCGCTGGCATCCGGGCTTCCGCCATTGCGTATCAGATAGCTGCCTTCATAGGCTCCGATGGTGGCAAACGCCCAGCAACTTCCACAGCCTCCCTGATCGCGCACGGGCGTCACCTTGCCAAGCTTTCGCCAATCAAAAGCTGCCGCAGAAGGATTGCATTGCAGCGACAGTTCGGGCAGTTTGACATTGGGATTCAATCTGGCATATTCCTCGCGCGAGGCGTTATCGATGCGCAGGAGTTGAACCGCCAGAGCGTTTTGTTTGTTGGCAATCGCTGCCAGATTGGTCGGCGGTTTTAAGCCTGCCAGTTGCTCCAGATTGCGATCCGCGGCTAAGGTGTAGCCTACCTGAAAGGTAAACCGCTTGGTTTGAATTTCATTGCGAAGGGTTGCAAGCGTTGCTCGTATGGCGGGAGGCGCTTGCCGTTCGCGTTGTGCATAATCAATCTGTTGTGAATAGCTGATGGGCAGCGGCAAACTCGCCAACATCAGCAAAGCTACAGTCAATATAGATAATGCTCGAAAGTTTTTCATAAATCCTCTCTTTCTCAAGCCACTTCAAATGGCTCGGTTGAAGAAAACTCTTTGTGACTTTGATGGACTTCATCGCCCAAGGTCGCTTTCTTCGGTTCACGCCAAACCATAGACCAGGCGCTTTGCCGTGACCGTAGCCACGCATAACCATACTCATCCTTACGCGAGGATGAGGGCAAAGCGTGGCGCGCTAACCTATCTGCACCGCAAGTTTGAATTTCTTTAAAGGTTCGACATCTTTTTCCCAGGGGCGCAGGTAGTGCAACTCGACGACACAAGCGCCGGTCGCTTTGGCTTTGAATTGAAAAATTTGATATTCCACTGCGCCCGGCACTTCTTCCGGGCTTTCAACTGTCGGTTCACCAATGGGCATCAATCTGGCGGAATCATTTTTGGCGATTTCCCAGTTGTAGCCGGTGCCGGCTCGCATCTCCAGTTTGATGATGAGCCGGTCGCCCGGCTTCAGCGTGATTTTGCCGTCATTGTCTTTATCGGTGACCGTTATCGTCTGACATTTTGCAGAAGTGTCAGAGCACTTGTTCTGTGCGGATATGCCGGAGCAACCGGCGATTAAAAGAATAATCAGACCGCATACCTGATTTCGTCGTTTCTGCATGATAGCCATCCTCTCACAAACCTTCCTGAAGCAGAGGCTCGGATTCCTCCTTCCGCAAGTGTCACCAGATTGTTTCCAGCAACTCCGGGCGTTGTATCAAAGGAGGGTCGTTGTCAATTCTTCAGGCACATTCAGGTTTTCCCAACCGCTTGAGCAGCCGGGATGTTTTTATTTATGGCTTACTCGCTCGAACAGTTGACGATTATCTTGATTTTGATGACATTGTTGAGTTCGTTGGCCTCAGCAATGGTGTGTTCGTCATCAAGCGAAAGCGTCAAGACATGCACACCGGGCGGCAGGTAAGCCTGCGTATTGATTTGTCGAGTAGCTCCGGCGGGAACCGATACGTCGCTTTGAATGCTGACCACTTCATTATCGCAACGAATACGATTGATGAACTGAGTTGAGGCAACCGTGCCGTAATTCACCACCGTGTAGGTGATATTGAAAGCGCACTTGCCTCCCGATTGCAGAAATGAATCGGCACCCGTGAGCGTAATCGTTCCGCCGCTAATCGCACTCTTCGCGCCAGCGCCGCCCACTTGTCCACCGATTTTGATGAGTTCTTTGGCGACCGCAAGATCGAGTTTCGCGACCGGCTGCGGCTGTTCGCATATCAGTTCAAAGGTTGCGCGGTTGGATTCCATCACGTTCGGCGACAGAATTTTAATTGCCTCCCAGCCGCTGTAGGTCTTTAATGTCGCCCCGCCCAGCGTCCAGGTGGTCTGCACCGGTTTCGTGCCCGGCTCGTCAAAGACCAGCGTAAAGACCGGCGCGGTTGCATTATCGCTGCGCAGGAAGGTGTATTTAACCGTTCCTTTGCCGTTTGCAGTAATCGTTCCGGGGAATTTGATGATGCCGGGGCAATGACCTTCATATCGCTGTGGCGAAGCTGAAAGCCTGGCAGCAGTCACCCGGAAAGGCTCGGCTCGCTGACAGGTTAAGGTAAACCCGGCTTTGTTCGACATCATCGGTTTGGGTGACAGAATGCGGATGGCTTCCCATCCTGTGAAGGTTGGCAACGCAGCGCCGCCTAACGTCCAGGTCGTCTCTACGGGTTTGGTTCCCGCCCTATCGAAATTGAGGGTGAAGACTGGTCCTGTGGCTCCATCGCTTCGGGCAAAGGTGTACTTGACGGTGCCTCTGCCATTGACGGTGATCGAGCCGGAAAATTTTATGACCCCAGGGCAAGGACCTTCGTATCGGGTCGGGGATGACGCAAGGGTTACGGCAGTGACTTCAAATGCCTGTGCTGCCGGGCGTTTTGCGAAGCTAACCTGCAAGGGAAGCAAGGCAAGAATGATCAGCAGCGTTAAACGAATCGGCAATAAATCGGTTTTTCGGTTAACTGTTTTCGACATGGCTTTTTCTCCTTTCCGCTAATTCGGCAGATTGTGCCTTGTGATTAGCGCATCTATAGACAAGTTTGTATGGTTCAAATAGCCATCAGGCGATTGCCCGTTTACCGGTTTGTCGGTTTCGCCCCTCCTGCAATGGGTTCAAGGTTGCCCGCTCCATTGATGAAAGACAGCCAGCGCAGGAAATTGACGAATTCAACAGATTATCGGCTTGGGATAAATCGGGTCTTTGACGGCGGGGTGGGGGAAAAGGCTTGCGGCATTGCGATAAGCGAATCACCGGGATGAAAAGGGGAGTTACAGGAATGGTGATTCCGGTCTTCATTTGTTGATTCTCCCTGGGTGCGGAAATGAGCTACCCTTGTGATTCGTCTCTCAGTTCCCGCCGCCGGGTATTGCCTCAACAAAAGACCGCGAAACCAACCTGTGCGGTTGTGGCATTGTCAACAGTCTATCGTTTTGACGATCATATCTGACGATTCCTTCACACCGTTGTCGAGGCGATACCCTCGAAGTGCCTTATCACAATCAAAATCGCAATAGCTGTGCCGTAGCTAAATCGGCAACCGACTTCGAGGATTGGCTCAATTTACGATTTTGAGCGAGGGCGGGCACCATAGGCAGCGAAATTTTGCACACCTGAATGTGGAGGATTGCTCAAAGCGCGCTGACCGGGTCTTGCCTTCTGAGAGCCGGTTTATTTTCCGGTCGGGTATCAATGATTCACCGGCAACCTGACGGACAAAAATTTGCCGAGCCTGAAAATCGCACCGAACCATCAGCGACTGCTTCCGCAACCCCTCATTCGTCACCGAACGCTTTATCGAAATATTTTTATTTTTGGTTAAATTTTTAATAAATCTCTGTCTATCTCAGGAATCTTCTTGACAGAATCAATTGCTTGAATAAACTTCAATGCGTCACTCTACGAAAATCGGGTTATAAAAAAATACCAGCTACGGGTCGGTAAAACTTAAAATCGACCTTTTAAGTTTGCAACAACTCCAAAAGCTGAGACTGAGTATTCCGCCTTAACCGGTTTTTGGTAAAGCGGTTTCCGGTCAAAGCTACACAGCAGTTCAAAGCGTCTGTTTTTGGGCAAAATTAGCTATTCTGCAACATGGTTTCGATTGACTGGGGGGATCCTGCCTTTGCCCTGGGAGGGAGTCAAATAGCACAGGCGGTTCCTGTTTCAATGAACAGGAAATCGGGTTGCTCTTCCTGTTAAGGGAGAGTATGCCCTGCCTATCCTCACGCAAAATTAAATAAGGAGAAAGCTATGAGTTCCACTCCCCTTAATGGCAACTTTAGCGTTCAACAGCAGTTCACCGGAAACGACGGTAAACCGGTCGCTTCCCCATTTGTCCTTCCACCGAATGTCAGCGCCAATGCCAACACTTTCCCAACCATCACCGTCAACATTGATAATGTTGCAGGTCAAACCAGCGCCTCCTGCAATATCAATACCGGCGGCGCGAATAATGATTTTCAATTAAGCTGGAACGCTGCGCAGGCAGTGGTCACCGTATCGCCGACCAATGTCTGGGCAGGCGATGCCGGGAAACGCGCGGCGCTGAGAGCCTCATTTGATGCCTTTCGCCAACAGCTTGAAACGCTCGAATTGACCAACAAGTGTTTGAAACCCGGCGGCGCATTTTATGTCGCGCAACGGGTCGCCGAATCTTTGCCGCTGACGCTCGATGAAAGCCTCTATTTTCGCTACAGCTTTGACAAAGTGAATAACTACATCGACCTGCAACCCGGCATGCGCCTCAGAGTTGAATATGCCTCGTATCAATTTATCGCCAGCGCCGGACAAACCAAAGCGCTCAATGGCTACGCGGGAAATGGCGTCGGTTATTACAACCTCACGCGCCGCACCGACCAGCGGTTGAGTTTTGATGGATTCTTAGGACAGATTACTCCGCCATCCATCGATGCGCCCAACTGCGGCTTGCCCGGCGCAGGCGGCATCATCGATTTTCAAGGCGCAAATTCGGCGCGACGTTATTACAGACTATTTTACCCGCCAGCTTTCTCAAGTCCCGATTGTCCTGGCACCGCCGGTCGTGACCGCAACGTGACCTTAATCGGCGCGGACACGCTTGCCGACCTGACCACCGCAACCAACGCTTATCCATCGGGCAATTGCGCGAGCGCCGCATCCGGCAATGCGCCGATTCTTTGCACCATCTTTCGCGGACGCGATATTGCTATCCCTGAAATCCTCACACGACTTAACTATCAACAGGTTTATGTTCCGGTCGGCACGACGGTTCGCAATCTGGTTGACCAGTTGATCAATTCATCGTTCACTACCGCCGCGCCTAACATTGGCTTCTTTCAATTTTTCAGTCTCTATCGCCAATGGGGTCCGTTGCTGGATTCGTCTTATCAACCCAGCGGCGTCAATTTCGGCGCGGTCGATACCACCCAGTTGACCGCAGGCGCAATGGATGTATTCGATTTGCCGGTGGTTAAAGGCGATGCGCTGACGCTTCCCAATCTTGCCTGATTCCAAGCAATGAACTTTTGTTGAATGATTGAAAACCTTTTCGCTTGCAATCATTCGAGCGGTTCACCGCTTTTTAGGCGCTGTGAACCAGGAGACAACCGATGGCGAATATCGTATCCGGTGCTTTCAATGTCATTCCTCAATACGTCGGCAATGACACGCCACCCAATCAATATGCCGAGACGCCTTATCTCGTTCCGCCCAATCTCACGTATTCAAAGAGCGTCTTCACCCAACCCATTCAACTCAACCTCTATTCGATGTATACCAAAAGCATTCAGCAAAACACCTGCGGCATCTCCCAGAATGCTAACAATGTCGA
This sequence comes from Acidobacteriota bacterium, assembly GCA_040754075.1. NCBI lineage: Bacteria > Pseudomonadati > Acidobacteriota > Acidobacteriota bacterium. The sequence goes on along the minus strand of JBFMDH010000029.1, from coordinate 39,493 downwards.
TTTCTCGTTGAGTTGGAATGTCGCGCTGTCACAGCAAATGCCAACCCCTGTGGCGGTGGTGACGATTCAACCGAAAAATGTGTGGGGAACGAGCGCTCAGGCGCGCGCTCAACTGAGAAAATCATTCGACGCTTTTCGTGTGCAACTCGAAGCCCTGGAACTCGCGCAAGGTTGTCTGCGTTCAGGCGGGGCATATGCCATCGCCCAGGCGGTAGCCGAATCCATGCCGCTATCACTGGCTGAAACGCTTTACTATCGCTATGGTTTTGACGCGCAAAATGGCTACGTCGATTTGCTTCCGGGAATGCGGCTCAGAGTTGAATCGGCTATCAATCAAACCATGTCAACCCTTGCGCCCGTGAGTTCCCTGAACGGTTTTGTGCCAGGCAATGTCGCTTATTACCAGGTCGCGCGCCTCACCGATACGAGCGGCAATCAACGTATCGCTTTTGATGCATTTTTAGGAAGCAATCGCCCGCCTACTATTCCCGTCTCAACCGGCGGCATCGGCGGCATCATTGATTTGCAACAGAGCAACGCGGCGCGGCGTTATTACAGGCTGTTTTATCCGCCACAACTTGCGCCGGGTAATCGCCCCGATAATGCCGCCCTTTATGACAATGTCACGCTCATTGGCGCAGATACGCTGAGCGATTTGTACGCGGCGACGGCGGCTTATTTGCAAGGGCAAACTTGCGCGACTGTAGCCAAAGGCAATTTGCCGATTATCTGTTCGTATTTTCGCGGACGCGCCATCGCCGTGCCGGAAATCGGCGTATGCGTCAATACGCCATTTGGCGCGCAAAGTCTTTCTGTTCCGGTTGGCACCACGGCACGCAATCTGTTTGATTTGTCCGGTTGTTCAAACTTTCCGCTGGTTGTTGAAGATTTACCGACCAGCTATCCGACCTATCAATACTTTCGGACGTTCGGTTTGGCTGCGCCATTTAAATCGCCACAAGACGCCCCGTTTCGAGGCGCGCCGCCAGTGAACTTTGCCCTGCTCACCTACGGGTCAGGCGGCAATAACCCGACATTTCAATACAGCGGTCAGGATGTTTACGACCTGCCGGTCGCGAAAGGCGATCTGCTCAACCTGTATTTTCAGTCTTAAATTGAGGTGAATCATGGCAGCCATGAATTTTCAACGCTCGGCGGTCTCTTCTTTGTACTTTGCAGTGTGTAATGGGAGTGCGCCCAATAAAACCGTCGCTTTTCTATTGCCAACCGACGATAAACAAGACCCGTCGAGTTTGACACTCGATGCCGCCTGGCAACAACTCGCAGGACAACCCTACGCGGGCGTTTTCATTTTTCTCGATACCACTGATTATGATGAAAATGATTTTGTCAAAGCGGCGCGCACTTACATCTGGGGCGATAGTTATAAAAAAGCGCGCTTCGCCTGGTTCGTCAATCCGCAGGCGGCTTCCAATAATCAACCGCTGATTGCCTCGGTGATGCTTGCCGATGCCATCAATCCGACAACCTATCAACTGCGCGAAACCTCACTCACCCTGAGCAGCAATTTCACGCTGTTGTTTGCCGGTGGTTGTCCGGTGACGGTGGATTTGCCTAACAATCAATTTAAAATTGCCCAGTCACCGGATAGCAACGATGCCATCTGCATCACTTCCTATTTCGGTACGCAAAAAGTCAGTTCGATTGGCGCGGCATATCTGCCTGTGTGTGGCGCGCAAGCCGGTTGTTTGCAATTTCCCTTCAATGTCACCGACGCCACGCTTGATGAAAACCATCTCGATGTCGCGTTGCGCTATTATCTCAATGATCCGAATTCACCGGGCAATATCACATCCAATCGCTACCCGGTGTTCAATCCGCCCGATAGCGATTCGGCAATCAACGCCTGGGCGAGCCTGTTCTTGCTTGATGTGATGGATGCCTCGCGAACCTATTTTTCATTTAACGGGCAAAACGGCACAGGGCAGGGAAGCGGCGCGCTTGAAACCCACTTTCGCACCAACGACGGCAATAAAATTCAACTCACCCCCCTGCCCGATGCGCTTGCGGGATTCGTATTTGCGCCAAACCCCGATGAAGTCGAACCCGAACAGGGCGCGCCGCTCTACGCCGTGCCGACGGGCGCGTTTGCCATCAACGTTGAAAAAAACGCCCAGACCACGGGCGACGCGCAAACCCCGACCGCTCGACTGATGTGCGGACTATCGGGCGTCGAATATGTCGGGTTGATGAATGCGGCAAATAACACCCTGCATTTCATTCCCAACCAGAACGCTTTTGCGCCGCAATATACGCCGCCTGCCGCAAATACTGCGGATGGAAAATTGGTTAGTAAGAATAATGGTGATTTGGCGTCACCCATGTTGACCGCAGGCGCGACCACTTCATGGGTCTATGTCACCAACGACAGTTCAACCGCGCCCGCTGCCGATGCTCCTGCAAGCGTGCAGTATTTCGCGCAACCCGACGATTCGGTTTTATACGAACCATCAAGCGGGCAAACGACATCGCTGGGTTTTATGGAAGTGACGGCGGGCGGCTTTCCGGCTTTAACCTCGAATAATGCCGCGCCCGGTTCAACGCCGAACAGTTTTCCGATGGTGCCTTATGCGGGCGTCGTCGCGGACACTTATGACAACTTTCAACAATTCGAGTTGCAAATCCTCAGTCCTGTGCGCCGCAACACGATTTATTCATTTCTTCAGCCGCCGAGCGCCTCAACCAGTGGTGATACTGTGAGTCGCACCGGCACCACGCCGCAAGGCTTGCTGGCGACTTTCGATAGCAGTTTCAGTCAGTGGCAATCGCTGGCGCTGGCGCAATCGTCTTACTACGAACTCACCGCACAATCATTTGCTGTTTTGCAACAACAGGGGGTTCCGCAATCGGTGATTTCGGCATTGCAATCCATGTTGAATGTCGCCTATGCCGATGTTGATGCCTATGACGGCGCTTTGCAATCGCGACTCAGCGCGAGCGATTACAACACCTATCAAAGCAACCTCCAACAGGCGGCTTTGCAAGTGCGCCAGTTGCAACTGACCAATGTGACCGGCGCGCTCAAAGCCGCTTTGCAAACCAATCAACTTTTTCTGGTAATTTCCAATCCCGAAGATTTGCTCAATTTTTGCTCGTTCAATTATTACCAGTTGACCACCCAGGCACTGACGATTCTCGCCAGCAAAATCAGCGATTCGACGGTGATGACGCAACTCGATAAGTTGCAGGATATTTTCTACGCCAGCGCCGGCGATTATCAAACCGGCTTGCTCACAGTGTTAACTCAGGCGCAGTTCGAGCAATATCAATCCTTGCTGTTTCGCTATGCGGCATTTGGTGAAATCGTCATTCAAGGTTGGACATTCAACCTGTCGCCGAACACCTGGAACAGTTGGGTGGATGGCAGCACGCTGCTGATTTTTAAATTTTATGGCAAGGCTTTGACAGACCTTGCAGCCGACACCAACCTGTGGATTTCAGGCAGTGATTTCAATACCGATGTCTCGAAAACCCAGACGCAATTGCTCGATGTCTTGCAGGATGCAATTACCCGCAGCGCCAATGAACCGGAGTTTGTCAATTTCGTCAGTAACATTACCAATCCCAACTGGAATGGCATTCTTGCTTTGCAAGCGTTTGTGCCGCTTGCGCAGTTGCCGCCACAAATGCAGGGCATCGCGGCAGGCGTTGACCCATCGTTATTTTATGCGCATCACATCGGCATCAATATCACCCCGATCAATCACACCGACACCTCGCTTTCGACGCAGGATTCATCGCTTTTCGGCTTGATTTATTATGATGATTCAACCGACCTCACTTACAACCAGACCGATTATCAATTCAAAGTTCTGACCCTCAAAGTGCTCTTTGAGAATTCAGCGATTGTCAGTTTCGCAAGCCAAATCGAACTCTACATCAACAGTTTGTTTGGCGAACTCGCGATTCAGCAAAACAGCGCCCACGGCAATAACATTTTGCTGAACGGGGTCTATCAAAAACAGGGCGACACCGAGTCTTACGTGTTCACCGAACAGGGCGACAACATCTACAAAATGACCAGTCAGGTATTGGATAGCGTCGAAATTCTCAAGGCGCAATTCAACACCGTGATAACCCCGGGCGGCACAGGCGTCGGGCAAACCGCGCAAGCCGATTTTATTTTCTGGGGCACCCTGCATTTTCAGAAACTCCCGCAATTCGATGTCTTTTCATTCGGGGATGATGCAGCAACCAACACGGCGGGTGGATTGAGTTTTTCCAATCTGGCGATTCACATGAATTTCGTACCAGACCCGCCCGCAGGGACGAGCGCGCCGCCGCCGACTTTCACCTTCGATGCCGGGCAGTTGAGCTTTGACATTGCAAAAAGCGCGGCGCGCGCCACCAGTTTATACAATCATTTTCCGTTAAAGTTGAAAGCCTTCATTCAGGGCAAAGAAAAAGTCGCGCCAACCGATTTGGGTTTCATGCCGATTGATTCGCCGCTTAATCTGAGTTCACTGACTTATCCGTGGTACGGACTGCAATTCGATTTGAATTTAGGAAGTCCGGGCGGGCTTGCCGCGAAGATGGATTTCACCGCCTCGCTAATTGCCGCGTGGTCGCCGAATGCCAAAAATCTCGAAGTCTTTTTAGGGATTAAATTGCCCGGTTCAAGCGGCGCAAGCAAAGAGATACCGATTGAAAGCGTGTTGAAATTGAGCATCGGCGATATTGAATTCGTGGTGTCGGGTACGACTTACATGATGAAGTTCGACAACATCGCCTTGAAATTTTTTATGGTGCAATTCCCGCCTTACGGGCAGACCAATATTTATCTATTTGGCGACCCGAACAATCAGGACAATACGACGCTCGGTTGGTACGCGGCTTATGCCAAGACCAAAAAGCAGAATCAGAAGCAACCGCAAAAATTACTCAAATAAATCGCAAGGAGTCCTATGGCAAACCTTACCGTGATGTACTGGAATGTAGAGGTGTTCGGCGATACGCGAAACGCTGCGCGCGGTCCTTATTATGTTCCGGTATGCAATTTTGTCGCGAATGTGATTCACGAAGCCGATGCCGACATCTTCTTTTTGATGGAACTCAGAAGCGGCGGCGTCGCTTATCTGGATTACATTCGCAAAGCCTTGAACAGTTTGGATGGTCTTGCAAAAGGCGTAAACGGCTGGCAATACGATTACATTCCGGGAGCGGTGATTGCCAATCAGGCACGCCCGATTAATAACTTCAATCAACTGGGCTATACGCAGCAAGGACATTCGGAAGGCTACGCGGTTTTCTGGCGACCGAATGCCAATAAATTCACCATGCTGATAACCCCGGATAATTTGTCAGCAGGCAAAGGTCCGGGCGGAACCCACAACATCAGTCTGGTGTTAAACGGACGACCGCCCAACCCTTTTAATGGAAATTATGGATGGTATACATCTCCGGTTTTTAACCCCGCCAACGCCTATGCCTTTGGCAATTTGGATTTCCCGGTTCCTAAACCGATTCACGGAGGCGATTACCGATTGGATTTGTGCCGACGACCGGCTTATGCGGTTGTGAGACTGGTCAACACGCAAGGCACGAATGTCGATAAGCTTTTGCCGATGATTGTATTTCACGCGCCGAACAGCCCTGCGAGCACTCGTTACGGCGTTCAGTTATGCGGTTACACCAGAGAACTCTATCGCGTGTTGGATACCACAAACGTCAACACGCCCACCAATATTAATCAGGCGATTGTCGGCGGCGATTTCAATATCAATTCCAATGACCAGCAAAATCTGGCGTTTGATGCTTACACCGTTTTCACGGTCAATTTCGCCGGTTCGGGTGCCAACTGTAATAACATTTGGGTTCCTTATAATGCGCCTCCCGGAAACCGCACCGCTGTCAGGTTGGAGGATCGCAATGGCGTTATCAATACCAACACGCCAACCGATTATTATTGGCTGGGGATTGATAACCTGTTCTATCGTAATGCGAACGGCAATATCAATCCGGTGAACCCGCCGGCAAATTATAACGGGCCCGTATTCAATCTGGTTGCCGCCGTCATGCAAAACGGCGTGTTAGCCGATAATGCCAGAAAGCAAACCACCCTGCGCCTCTTTAAAAACTCCATCAATTACGAAAAGCAATCGGGCAATTATCAATACACCAATCCGGCTAATGGGACGCCTTGCACAACCCGCAACCTGGTCAATGGCAATTATGTCTATTCCGGCGCGCTGATACCTTATCTCCTGAATTATGGAAATTTTATGACCGACCTGACGAACGGCTATTTCACTCATGCAAGGCGAGCCGCCGAATTCATCGTCAATTGTATCAGCGACCATTTACCGGTTGTGACCCGCTTTCAAATTAACAATTTATAAGCTTACGGCGAAGCCCTGTAGTCGAGAGGAACTATGAACCTGACAACCCTCAAAAATAATCTCAGCGCCTATATTTCACCAAACACCAATCAATTGAGTTTACCGGCGGTTAATACGCTGAACTCAACCGACATCACCAATCTGATTGAGAACGCCATTCCCGGTAATACCGCTTCGCCGCCCGATAAAATGAGTTTAGTCATTGATGATTTTCAATTGACTTCGCAAACCGATAAAACGCTGGTTTATCAGGGAACTTTCAACCTGAATCAACAGACGCTGCGTGCCGTCGCAACGTTTTATCTGGTGAATTCGGCTACGGATGGCACGCCCGAATTGACGCTGGCAATTTTTCAAAACGCCAGCCAATGGAATTTCTCGCAAGCCTTTCCGAAACTCGCCGGAGAGTTAATCGATGCCCTGTTTTTTGATAACGCGGTATTCGTTATCGAATCCTATACCAGTGACGGTTCCAATCAATATCCCAATGTCGTTCAAGGGTTCAATTTCATCGGCACTCTGCGCAATGATTCCGCGCCGATTGCGCCGATTGATTGGCTCATCAGCGCCTCATCTGCGCCTGTTTTGAATGGCACGTTCACGAATGTTGCAGACCTCACGCAAGCGCCCGATATGAATCTGCAAACTGCCGCGTTGCCTTCGACGATCTCGCTTGGCGCGGTAAATGTTTCGGTAGTTATTTCAGTGACCGCGACCACCACGACCACCGACGGCACCTCTACTCTGGAAACCGCCGCGGCGCTCATCACGACGATTCAATTGGGAAGCGCCATCGCCATTCCCATCATCATGCAACTATGGGAATCGCCGCCCGCCATCATCACTTTCGATTTAGACCTTGAGCATCTCGACCCAACGAAATTGCTCTTAACCGGTTTGTCCGATTTATCCTCGTTGGTTTCCGGCGGCGATTTGAATAGTTTGATTCCGTCCGAATATCCGCTTGGCAATCATTTTAAAATTACCAATTTTTCCATCGCCATCTCTCCTGAGAGCAAAGAGATTGTCAGTCTGTACATCGGGGTGGCGCTGGCAGATTTATCCTGGGCGATTATTCCTCCGAATATCATCGTCCTTGATGACATCAGCGTCAGTTTTCTTATCCCTGACCCATTGCAACCCTCGCTATCGAATATCGCAGCGAAGTTTGCGGCAACGTTTACCATCGTCGGCGATTTCGATATCGTCATGATGATTTCGCTGCCCAATTTGACGATTCAAGGATTTCTGCCGCCGGGTAATACCATTCCGGTCATTCAGGTCATTAAACATTTCGTCGGTGATCTGCCGCTTCCCAATGATGCATTGACAATTACCGAACTCAACATGCTGGCGCAACCGACAAGCAAGTCCTACGCATTCTCGGCAACCATTGATACGGTTTCGGACGAATATCCCAAAGGCTGGACGATACCGCTCGGAGTAACGGAACTGTCCTTAGAGCAGGTGTCACTAAATATTGTTTACGACCAGACGGCGCTATCGGGTGAATTCGATGCCTTAATCAATTTTCTCGATACCGACTTTATTCTCACAGCGCAAAAGCCGGATGGTGGCGGCGGATGGATTTTTTCCGGGGCGATGGCTCCCGGCGAAAAACTGCCGCTCGTCAATATAGTGAAAATGTTTCTGCCATCGAGTTGGAACCTGACTATTCCTTCGGAATTGCAGAATCTCGACATCACGGAACTCGCGGCTTCTTTCAACACTCAGGACAATACCTATTCATTCAGCGCCGCTATTCAATGGCAACTCAACTTAATTGAAAATCACCCATTTGAAATTGATGCATCATTCAGCCTGCAATCGGCGCGCGCCAACCCGCAGGCAACACCCACTTATTCCGGTTATGTACAGGGTGAATTCAAAGTCAATGACCTCGATGTCAAAGTCAGTTATCAATTTCAATCCAACAACACCACCTTGAGTTTTTCGATAAATTTTCGCGGCACAACCTTGAGCTGTACGCTGACCAGCAAAACCGTTGATCAAACGACGCAGAAAATTCTCACGGTCAGCATCGGTAATTTAAATGTCGGCGAAATGATTGAATATCTGGTTGGTCTGGTTGAACACAAATCCGATTTTAAACTGAGCGCCCCCTGGGATGTCTTGAATGACATTGCGCTTAAAAACCTCTCGCTGGAAATCAACCTCACCACCAAAGATGTCAGCATCGCATATACGCCGAGCAGCCCGATTGATTTGCTTATTATTAAATTATCGTTTATCAAGTTGACCTATTCCAAAAAACTCGGTCAAGGAACGGTTGACATCGAACTCGGCGGCGATTTCCTCGGCACCACTTATGACCAGAACAATCCTTTGAAATGGGATTTACTCAACGACCAGCCACCGGCAACACCCGGCGCGGGCGCGGCGCTGCTTGATATGGAATACCTCGGCATCGGGCAACATATCGCCATCGATACCACCGGGCTTGATAATGTCACCGCTGTCATCAACGCCCTTGAACAGATGTTGCAACCCGTCGATGACGCCTCGAAAAATCCACTCGCGCAACTCAAAGGATTATCGTTCAGCCAGAACAGCAATTGGTTAATCGGCACGAAATTCACGGTGATGGGAACCGTGACGCTGGCAGTGGTTTTCAATGACCCGCAGGTCTATGGCTTGCTCATTGCGCTGGGCGGCGCAAAGGCGGGCAGTTTCGGCGGATTGCAATTTGAAATCCTTTATAAAAAAGTTACCGATACCATCGGGGTTTATCACATCGAACTCAAATTGCCGGATGCCATGCGCCATCTCGAATTTGGTGAAGTCTCGGTAACGCTTCCCATCATCGTCATCGATATTTATACCAATGGCAATTTCCGCATTGATTTCGGCTTCCCGTGGAATAACGACTTTTCGCGCTCCTTCAGCGTGCAGGTGTTTCCGTTTGTCGGTTACGGCGGATTTTATTTCGCCTTACTCAATGGCGATACCTCGACGCGGGTGCCGAAAATCACCAATGGCAATTTCAATCCGGTTATCGAATTCGGCATCGGGCTATCGCTTGGCGTCGGCAAAACCATTGATGAAGGCGTCTTGTCAGCGGGCGCGTCGCTTACCGTGCAAGGCATTCTGCAAGGCGTCATTGGCTGGTTCAATCCGAATGACAAGGCAGTGCCAAGCGACCGCTATTACTGGATTCAAGGGACGATTTCCATCGTCGGAAAAGTTTACGGCACGGTTAATTTTGTCATTATTCAAGTGAGCATCAGCATTGTGGCTTACGCAAGCGCGACGCTAACCATCGAATCTTATAAGCCAATTCTCATCAGTTTGTCGGCAGGCGTTTCGGTCGAAGCCAGCGTGAAAATTCTATTCATTCGCATTCATTTCAAATTCAGCATGACCTTGAACCTGTCGTTTACCATCGGGCACACACAACCGACGCCTTGGGCTATCGCCGGCTCGGATGGCAACCAACAGGCATTGCAACCGCAGATGCTTGCGCGCGCCGTCATGCGCAAAGGGCTTGCCGCGCAAATTGCCACAACGCCAGTGACCTTGAACTGGCAGCCGGTGAATGTCTTTGGTAATCAGACCTTCAATCTGGCGATGGCTTTGGTTCCGGCGTTCACCGTCGCCATTCCCGAATGTTCATCATCAACCAATACGACGCCACAGGTTCAAGCCGTCATGCTGCCGTTTGTCGAGAACAGCTTGCCCCTGAATCTCACCTCATCAAAAGACACCAGAAAAGTTTTGCGCGACGACGCATCGGAACTGCCATTCAATCGTTTGGTTCACGGCGTGCTCGCCTGGACGATCAATGCGCTTACACAAAATTTGAACACGACGATTGCCGCAACGGATTTGCAAAATATTTACAATGCGCTCACTGCGCCCGATGCCGAGCAAACCGTGTTTGCGCAACCGGGGGTGACGATTTATCAAAACCTCTCGGCGTTTATCGGCAAAAATTTCACTTTTCAAGTGACCGGTTCCGCCGATAGTTCGCAAGCCGAAATCAGCGCCACCATCTTTCCGATGATTCCAGACCTGTCGATGATTGCGGGAACTAACGCGACGGTGAATTTCAATTCGCAGACCATGGTTGATGAGCAGTATCAAACAAATCTCAGTAATTATTTTCAGGAACGACTCGCCAACGCCGAATCGAATGTCGCCCAAGACCCGTTTCAAAATAACGGTGGACAGCAAACCGCTGAACAACCAACCGGCAGCGCGCCGCAATCACTCGCGACAGTAATTTTCCGGGATTACTTTTTTATGATTGCCAAATCGGCGGTGCAGGCGGCAATCGATGCGCTCAATGCCTATCAATATCAGGTTCAACCGGGTGATTCTTTAGACGGGATGGTGAAAAATCTGTCGTATGCGACCACGGCTACGAGTATCGCTTTCGCCAATCAAGACGTCGCGCTCAATACCAAAACCACGCTGACCAATTTAGGTATTCAATACACCGACGGTGGGCAACGCATCGTCAAATATCAAATCAAGAGTGGTGATACGCTCGCGAAAATTGCCGCGAATTTTAACGGCAACACCGGCATCGTCGCGCAAAACGGAGCAAACGATTCCATCTTTCAGTTGAACGCCATTGTCAATTACCCGGCGACGACCTACACCACGCAAACCGGCGACACGCTTGATTTCATTGCGGCATATTATTTAGTTCGCAATCTCGAAAGCCCTGACGCGAGAGACCTGCGATGGTTCACCCAACTCATCATTGATTCCAACAACACGATTGATTTCCGCAATCCGCTGACCGCTGGCGCGCAACTACAGATTCCGCAACTGACCATCAACGCGCAAGGCATCGTGGTTGTCGGAAACAACACCGCCTACACCGTACAAAGCGGCGATACGCTCGCAAACATTGCCGCGACCCATTTCGCGATTCCGGTTGCCAATCAAATCGACCCGTTATTTGGCTGGCTGCGTCAGGTCATTCTTGAACTCAGTCAAAGTAGTAATCCCAACGTCGATTTCACTCAACCGTTGCCGGTGGGTACAGTGCTGACGATTCCGACGGTTGTGCTTACCGATGAAGGCGTGGTGCAACAACCGGCTTCGCAGAACTTCACTTATACTTCAAGAGCCGGTGATACGCTTGATTTAGTGGCAGGATATTTCCTCTTAACCGAACTCGAACCATCACAACTCACAGCGATTGAAAATAATATTAAAGCCGCGAATTCAACCCTGAGTCCGTTGCCCGCGACCATCAACATTCCGCAATTGCAACATCAGATTGCGCCGAGCGATTCATTCAATATTCTTGGGAATTTGTTTGGCGCAGCGGTTGACGTAGCGACCGCAAATAATCAATCCACGAGCTTGCTTGCGCCGCTTGCGATTCTCGATATTGCCAACGTCTCGCATCCGATTGCCGAAGGCGAAACCTTTGCCAAAATTGCCGCGCTTTATAATTTCAACCTCGAAGAACTCGCAGAGATGGTCGAAACCACGCCTGATGTTTTTGTGCCGACCACGACAACCTTAACGATTGCCGGATTGCAAGCCATCGATATTCAAACGCTGCTTTCGTATCTCATCGCGAATGGCGATTTCAATAATATGGCGGCGATGGTGTCGCGCTTTATGCTTCACGGCATGCGCATTCCAAACCCGCAAACCGCAAATGATTTCAAACTGACCATTCAACATTTCAAAGACCAGATTGCCGAATCGACCAGTCTCTGCCCGCTTTATCAAATGACCGGTCAACAATTCGCCGTGCCGTCTACAATCACTAACGAATTCGATATTACTTTCCAGAATACAGGGCAAGCCGAATGGGTCGAATTCATGCCGACCGGCACCTACACTTTGGCAAATCAGATGACGCTTGCCGAGATTGCCGCAGCCGTCGGCGTTCCCGCGCCGCAAATTGTCGCCTTAAATCCCAACGTCAATTTTGCAAACCCCGTGGCGCAAGGAACGACGCTCACGGTTCCGGCAAATGAAATCGTCATCAAACTCACCAGCGCAACGACCGGCGATTATCCGAGCACGACGTTTTCGCCGGATATCAGCACGGGTCCCGAACGCATGCCGCTTTTACAGGATGTTCCTGTGCGTTACACGCTAGACAAAAATTTCATCTGGCAGGTTTCTGAAACTTCGCTCTTCCCGAATCAAAGCGGTAATGCCGGACAACCGACGGTCTGGTTACTGCCGGACACCCTGATTGCCAAAGTCGAAGGCTTAACTAATCCCGCGCCGTTTGATTTAATCAGCGGCAGTTATGTGAACTCGCCGGTGATGCAGACCAACCCGGTGCAGAATTATTACTGGGCGACCGCCATTCAACTCAATGTGTCGCGCATTCAATCGCAAACCACCAACGCCTATTTGCCGAACACCTATCTATGGGTTGGCGCAGACCAGACCGGCAATGATTTGCTAAGAGAGATTTACAATTACCTCACCAATCCTTCAACTAAAGACAGCGCGACGCTCGCCCTGTTGTATCAACCGAACGCTTCAAGCGCCAATAACAACGGCTATGCATCGGATGTGCTTGACCTCACGAATACCTATATTTTGAAAACCAATCTCTCGACTGAAACCCATAGCCCTGTGGGTGAAAGCCTTGAAAATATCGCGATGTTGAAAACCGGCATTCCCGACTCCGGCGATTATTATGCCAACTTCAACGATGCCACTGATGTTTTGAAATTTCTCTGGGAAGGCAGCATCGTTGGCACCGGCGGATTCTATATCAACTATGCCAGCCAAAGCGGCGCGGGACTTCCCGACAGCGTTTTCGCAAACGGCAACACCGCGACTCTTTGGTTGGTGGTGTTACTCGCTTCACAAAGCAATGCCGCGAGTCCGAGTCGCACGCTCTATGCTTTCAATAACTCGGCGGTGATTGGCGATAATATTGATGCATCGAAAGTCAATGTCTTTGCGGAAATCAGCGATGGCAGCGATACTGCGCCTTATACAACCGTTACTGCCGGTAATATCGGTTTCCAACTGACGCGCCCGAACCCCGAACAAAATCCCGAATCCCCTGAGCAACTGACGCAATCGCTTTATAACCTGCTCGGATTTGAAATCGTCGGCGACATCTTGTTTTCAGATAGCGGCGAGATGCCGCCGGTTGGACCCGTGCAACCCGACCCGACGCAAACCGGCGGGCTGCCGCTTCCGGCAAATCAATCGACAGATGATACGGTTTGGGACTTCCAACAGGTGGTGCCGATTTACAAATTCGCGCAACTCAACAATGTTCCGGTTGCCAGCGGATTGCCGGACGCAGCCAGTAATCCTTATGCGGGCATCACCAAAGTGGCAAGCGGCGACGCCAATCAACTCGGCGCGGCGACCTTCAGTTTTGCGTTTCAGGACATCTACGGCAATCGCACGCCGCCCGATAAACCGATAGCGAATCTGCAAATTCCGGTTGGTTATTTCGACACCATCATAGGGCTTTCGCAGTGGGCGGGAATTGCGAGTTCCTATCAGTTCACTTCGCAAAACAACGCGCCGCTGTTGAATGTTGAAATCGGTCTCGACGTTTCAAAATACCTTCCTATCCCCGGCAATCCCTTCGCAACAGCGGTCTATAGCGCCAGCGCCCATCAGGAAAAATACCGCCAGCTCTATTATCAAGTGCAACAAAAACAGGTGGTCGGGCAAACGCAGAACTATGATTTGACGTTTTATCTGAGCACGACGATGAGCCAGACCTCGCCAACGGTTTTGCCAACCCGCTACGCCATTGCCCAAAGAAACGCGCTGACCAACTTTATCAATTCGGCATATCTTTTCCTGTCAACCGCGATGTGGTTGCAGCAGTACAATCATTCGATTGGTGGCAGTGACACGTTTGCTGCGATTGCCGAAATTTATTTTGGCAGCAAAGCGGGCGATGACGCGGCGACGCTTGAAGCCCTTGCTGCCGCCAATCAAAATACCGATGCCAATAGCTTCTTCGCTTCCACTATTCAAATCCCGGTGTTTTACATCGTCAGACAAGGCGACACTTTGACCACCATTCAAACGGCAACCGGCATTCAGGCATTGCCAATGGTGACGCAAAATCAGGGAGCGGTTTTAAATACCGCAACCGTCATCGCGCTGCCGAACCGGACAAGCGCTTTGCAATTTGCCGAAGCCTCGGACAACACCTTCGCAAGCGTTGCAAAAAATAATTTCGCTTCGGTTGCAGGGCTTGCCTGCGCTAATGCCACAGCCACGAATCTGTTGGCGACCAATATCACATATACCTATCAAGGCTTGAGCATTCAGACCGGCGCGACTGACCCCAACACCGGCAAAGTGATTGCCACTTTGCAAGACCTCGCCAATTATTTCAACGCCCAGTTGCAAGGGCAAAACCTTGACGTGGAAGTTGCCGACGTCGCCGTTGCCAACCAGAATTTGCAAGGCGTTTTTGTGGAATCTGCAACTATTAATATCAACGACTATGTGATTCAACAGGGCGACAGCGTGCAAAGCATCCTTGCGGAATTTGCGGCATTCCCACAAATCACCCTGGCGCAGATAGTCAGCTTGAACGCGACGGTCGCGAATTTCTTTACCGCAGGCGATGCGCTTTATGAAAAATCGAATGCCGCGCCGTTAAGCGATGGCGAAACCCTTGCGACGATTGCCAGCGACAACTATATCACCTTGCAACAACTCGCGGTCGCCAATGCGGTGACCGCTTTGAAGACCGGCGCAACCCTAGCGATTCCCAGTCTGGTTACAATCGATTCGGCAAAGGGACCGTTCTATTCATTCTATGAAGCGAGCGGCAACGAAAAACTCTCAGACATTATTGCGCTTTATGATGAATCGGTTGCCGATTTAGCCAATGCCAATCAAAACCTCACGGGGATTTTTGCATCGGGCAAATCAATTACCCTGAGCAACATCACCGTTCCGATTGGCGATTACGATACCTTCAACACTTTGCTTGCGGCGTTTGCGGCAAAAGGTTTGCAGATGTCGCTTGCCGATTTCGCCACGCAAATCGAAAGCCTGCCGGGACTCATTGCCGCCAATGCCTTTTTGGTTTGCAACCTGCCACAAGTGAAAGCTGCGACCACGACAACGCCTGTCGTCACCCAATCGCTTGCCGAAATCATCAGCGCCTATCAATTGACTTCATTGAATGATTTGGGAATGGTCAACAGCACGTTGCAGGGATTTTTGCAGGCAGGCGTCACCGTCTATCCGAATCAAACCGAGTTCACTAAACAGGGCATTCATTTAGTGACCAACGCCAATGATACGTTGGTGTCGCTCATCACGCGCTTTAATCTGGAATCCGGTGTGACGACGACCATTGATGATTTAGTGATTGCCAATCAAACCATCAACACTTTGGTTGCGCCCAATGCGCCGTTTTTATTGCCGCCCAATGCTGCCGTCATCAATCAACCGATTACCGCCGCTTACCCCGACATCATTTTCCCTGTGGATGTGAAACTGGAAATGCAGCGCGACGCCGATTTGATTGACCCGGAATTCAAAACTACGCCGCCAAACGATTATGTCGATGTGACAGGCGTTGCCTTGGATCGTTCGACGATTGCGCCGCGCAGCAGCGCGTCTGACGGACAGGCATTGAATCTCGGTGATTTCGCGCTGGCATTTGAAACCCAAGCCTTTGTCGGGTTGAAGATTGCCACCGGGCAACAAGACGTTGAAGGGCAAAATGCCAACAGCGCGCCGCCATTGTTTGCAGTCAATTTCAGCGCCAATGGCTTCAGTGAGTTCGAGATTCAAAATCAGTCGCCGGGTTTTTATGCTATCAAACCGCTGGCAACCGAACTGATTTCGCGGTCAAACATTCCGATTCAGGATTACAGTCAGGGACAACTGCAACCGGCGACGCCGAAAAATTTTCAGGCTGTCGATTTGGATATTTGGGTGAGCGATTTTCTCGCAGCCGTAGATAATTTCCTCGCGCCGGAATTTGCCGTACCGGCTTATGGACTTGACCCGCAACACGCGGCTTATACGGGAGTGGTTGCGGCGAAAGCCAACCTTGCTGAAGCTCTGCAAAATAGCGTCGATTATATTTTGAATGTGAATGCGCCTGTGCCGAACGACCCGGCGCTCAAAGCCGCTCAAGAAGCCTTGTATCAACAACTGCTCATCAATCTATCGAACGGTTACGCGATTGATTCGATTATTCAATACCCGGTGAGTGTGCAATCGCCGTTTGCCGACCCGGACACCGCGCCGCGTCTTTCCGGTAATCCCAATGTGATGATGTACACCACCGGGGCAAGCGATGTGATTGCCACCATCGCTCAGGCATTCAATGTGAGTGAGCAATATCTCGCGGGTGTGATTGATGATTTAACCCGCATCCTCAACAAAGCGGCGACCGTGAGTTTGAACGGACAGAGCGCGACCATTCAACAGATTGCCGATGCCATGCAAACACCAATTGATTTAGTCACTTTGCAAACCATCGCTGCCTATTACAAAACCGATGTTGAGAATTTAGCGGCGAATTTACAGGTGACTGCCGGTGGCGGATTATTTGCGCCAGGCATCGTCATCAATATCGCGCAAATCAGTAAAGCGATTGCCGCAAGCGATACCTTTGATTCGCTTGCGGAATATTTCAATGCCAGTGTGAAAGAGGTTGCCCTTGCCAACGAAAACCTGCCGGATATTTTTTCGGTAAGCAGCATCAGCGTGAATAACCAGACGGTTCCGGTGGTTGCAGGCGATACGCTTTATAAAGTCGGGCAAAAATTCAATCCGCCGATGGATGCCGAGACCCTGGCATCCGACCTTGCAACACAAAGCGGATTGCTCAATACCCACACAACCGTTTATGCGGTTCAAGTGATTCCCGATTTCACGCTTTCAACCTCGAAAGCGCCGCTATCGAACAGCGGTTCGTTGTTGAATTTTATGTTCAACAGCAAATCCATCGCGCAATACAAAAAGCTGTTTCTGGATTTGAACTATGTGATGAATGAAATGGAATACGACATTCAAAGCGGCGCTGCAAACATTGGCGACTATCAGGCATCGTCCTGGCTTTCGTTCATCATTCCGATTGATTCGACGGTGAGCGAATTAAAGAACATCAATTCCTACATCGGGCAGGTTGAAGTTCCGTTGCCGTTGCGTTCCTATCCGACGCCGCCTTCATTGATTTCGCAAACCGGCGAGAGCGAGTATCCGCAAGCCCAAAGCGTTGATGAAGCGAAGATGTGGAACTATGCGATGACCTATGTGCGACAGGACGCCGCGCAGGATACGGATTATCTGAGTGTCACGTTCAACAGCGCGCCGCAGTCGGCAATGGCAAGAGGCGTTTTGTTGACCGATGTGAATGATGCCGCGCAATGCTTTGAAACGTTATTTAATGCGCTGGCTCAGTTCAGCAGCGTCTACCCGGTGTTGAAAACCGATCTGGCGCAACTCGCCGGTTGGAAACCGGGAACCCAGAACGGGACGGCGCTGGCGGCGATGAATATCTTCAATCAACTGATTACTGCGGTTGCCAATGCCTGGCTGGCTTACACCAATGCTTCGCAATCGGGTGGGCTGCTTGATGCGGCACAAGGACTGACGCAACAAACCTATAATTTCAGTTTGGAATCGCTTCTCGCATCGGATGGTTCAGGGTATCTCGCGTCACTGGTGGTGACGCCATTCGCAAATCAACCGGCAATGTTCCCGTCGAAAATTTTTGTCTATACCACCGATAAAGTGACCGGCAATGTGGTCATCTATCAATTGCCGGATGATGGCGGCACAACCGTTCGGGTTTATTCATACCCTGACGGCGAAAGTTCTGTGAATCAGGTGGCGGCTTTCGGACAGGTGAAACAGGTGGTTGAATTTGACGGACTCGATATTGTGATGACCGAAAATGCCTGGGGCGGGGTTTACGTTTCGCGCAATCAGAATCTGGTGAGTTTTGCGGCGACCAATCCGGCGTTTATTTATCAAACGCCGTTGGTGCGTTTTTCAAATATGATGACCCCGCTCATTCGCAACACCAGTTGTATTTTAATTAACCAGGGCGATGATTTGGCTGCCAGTTTGAATCAGGTATTTAAAGACCTGTTCAGCGCCGACACCAGCGGCAACTCTCACAATATCAAACTCACCTGTCAGTATGGCTATCAACTGGTTGCTTCAACAACGAGCAGCAATCCTTGTGATAATTCGGGAGCCGGATTGACGAGTTTAATCAGCAAACTGCCTGTGCTGTTTGTGCCGCTGTATGCGTACAACTTGAATGATCCCGATTTTGTGGCGACACTTGTCACAACGATTACCGCGTTAACCTCCGGCGCATCCTCAACCGGCGGTTTGTTGATTTTTGAGATAGGACTTTTCTCTTCACTCGATGCGGCGCTTACGCAACCTTTGCTGGATATGCTCAATCTGGTCTTTCAGGTGAACGCAAACCGTTGAAGGCAAAATGATGATTGATTGAAATTTTGCCAATCTGAAGCAAAGTGATTTTAAAGTGCATGCGGGCTGGCTGAATTTGAATGCCAGGCAATGGCTAACCATAAACCGACGATGGGTTCAGGGTTCAAGCTATAAGCTTCTACGTTCAAACCCGCTACTTTCAATTTTAGATATTGATTCGGTACATCGGGATACTGCTCTTTGCATCAAAAAAAGACGCAGGCTCAATTGCCGCTGATGCATGGCGTTTTTGAGGGGGCAGTTGAGATGAAGAAAGTTGAATCCTTTCAACGCGCTAGCAAGACTCGCCGCAATATTACTCAGAATAAATAAAACCTGAAAATTATTGGCACTCTCGTTGCTCTATGAACCTCTGCAAATGACAACTTAATCGTGGAGGAATATTTATGGCTACTCTGGTTACTGGATTGTTCAAATCCCGCGCAGATGCGGAGCGTGCCGTTGAAGACCTGATTCATTATGGTTGGTCACGTGACGACATCAGTATATTGATGAGCGATGCAACGCGCGGTCGGGAATTTGGTTTATCGATGGCGACCAAAGCTCCTGAAGGCGCGGCTACCGGTGCAACGATAGGCGGGGTTTTAGGTGCGGTTGCCGCGGGACTCGTCGCTCTTGGTATTGTGGCGATTCCGGGGATAGGTTTGGTTGCCGCGGGACCAATCGTCGCAACGCTTGCAGGACTCGGAGCCGGAGCCGCCGCCGGAGGATTGACCGGCGCTTTGATTGGGCTTGGCATGCCTGAGCACGAAGCCAAATTTTACAATGAAGAGATACAGCAAGGCGGCATTCTGGTTGGGGTTTATACACACCGTGACCGCGCCGGTCAGGCGCGCAAAGCGTTGGACGCGGCAGGCGCGGTGAAGGTGAAATAAACCGTCATCAGGTAACGCGAGTTCGACAGAAGTTGAGGTGTGCTTGAAGAGTCTACAAAACCTATCGAGCCGGTGCTAAATGTTGGGTGAACGGTTCAAACAGGTTTTATATCTGAAATCAATCTTTGTCTCGAATTTTGCCAACGCTCTCACCGATGCGGGCAATCCGGGTAAGGGCACTCCGGTTGCCCCGCATGAATTCGTCAACCATTACTCCCCACGGTTTTGTATAACCGCTTTACACAGCGTCCTGCATCAATGCTAAAATAATTTTGCCCTAATCCTCATCACCAACATTCGATATACACTCACCGAATCTCTTTTCCCCAAATATAAAAAGCGGGGGTGTGCAATTGAACCGAGCAAATAAACGCATTCTTTGCATTGATGACCATTATGATTCGTGCGAACTGCTCAGCTATGTGCTTGAAACTTCGGGCTACGAGTTTGATTATGCGCAAACCATAGCAGCCGGATTGAGTAAAATGAGCGCCACGAGATTTGACCTCTACATCTTTGATACGCTGTTGCCGGATGGTTGCGGGGTCAATCTGTGTGAGAAAGTTCGCGAGCAAAATCCCCAAACGCCGATTATTTTTTGTTCGGCTCAAGCCTATTCAAAAACGATTGATGAAGCTTATGCGGCGGGAGCCGATGCTTATCTGGTCAAACCCGTTGATGCAGATGAACTGATTAAGGTTATCTCTCGTCTGTTGCGCGGGACGGATGAGCGAATGGCAATCATGCGGAAGCCTGAAGGGATGGCTTCTCTGCTGCAAGAAAATTATTACGACGCGCTTTTGGGAGATAAGAGCTTAACCAAAGGATGAAGACCTATTGGAGATTCTGCGCATGCGGATTTAGCGCAGATTGTCAAACCGCGATTAAGCGGCAGTCGAAGACCGCGACTTTTAAAATTTAGCGCGATTAGCAATTGAATGTAGGGGCAGACACCAGGGCTGCCCCTACATTGTTCCTGACGTTCATTCGCTCAGCGAAATCAATTGCAAACTGCTTTAAGCGGTTAGAAAGCCAGTTTTAAAGCAAATTGAATCTGCCGCGCCGGGAAGGTTGAGCGAATCGTGCCAAACGCTGAACTGCTGCGATCAGGGTTAGCCGCGCCGAAATTGGTTTTGTTCAAAAGATTGAAGGTTTCCATGCGAAATTCCAGCCGCGAAACTTCAGAAATCGGCAGACGGAAATTCTTCTGCAAGCCGAAATCGAACTGGAAAAATGCCTGGCTGCGAACAATGTTCCGCCCCGCCGTTCCAAAAGGCTGGTCAACGGTTGGCAGGGTGATGTTCGCTTTGTTGAAATAATTATCAATAGTGCGCTGTCCGCTTGGCGCTAACACTTCGCCGCTCACGTTCGGGCGCAAAGCGATGCCGCCAAGAAATGACGGCAGGTTCGCCGTAACCGGTGAAGGCTGATAACGCAGATTGATGGTTTGACCGCTCAACATCGTGTTGATGCCGGTAACTGCCCAGCCGCCAATCACTCCATCAAGCCACGGCGACAGTTCGCGACCGAAAGCCCGCCCTTTGCCGAAAGGCAATTCCCAGACAAAGCTGGTGGTGTTGTTAAACGGCTGGTCGTATGCCGACAGTCCGCGGTCGGCTGCCAGATTGTACAAATTTTGCGGACGTCCATCGTTGCCGTTGGGTTCTTCCAACACCTGGCTGACGTTGTCTATGGCTTTTGACCAGGTGAAGGAATTCAGCAGATAAAGCCCTTGCGAAAATCGGCGTTCAAATTTGATTTGTAATGCCTGGTAATTTGAAAATGCCGCCGGCAAGACTGCTGATATGGAACGGAAGCCTTGAATCGGTCGGCGCTGATCTAAAGTTGGTCGTTGCGCCGCAGGCAACGCCAGTTCTGCTGTGGTCAAGGGACGCGCCTGATTTAAATCCGCAAGCAACACCTGTTTGATCGCGTGATTGCCTACGTAGGCAATATCAATCAGCATATTTTTTGTGAGTTCGCGTTGAAGAGAAAGCTGCCAGTTCTGAATATAAGGCGTGGCTTTGTCGCGAGGAATAAAGAGCGTCACATTGTTCGGTAGACCCGTTGGGTAGCCTGCCTGCGTGGTGCGAAAACAACCGCTGAAATTATTTCCGGTGCAGAGTCCACCGGCAACATTGCGTCCATCCTGGGTGATATTAGCGCGGGTGATTTGCGGAAAATTGGTTGCCAGAAGGTCGGCGCTTCCCAAACGGTTAAAGAAGACAAAGCCGACACCATAACCGCCTCTCAGCACCGTTTTATCGAACAGATTATAGGCAAAGCCCAGACGTGGCCCGAAATTATTGTAATCCGGTTTGACCAGTCCACGGTCGGCAAGCGAACCGTCTTTTGCCTGCACGATGGCATTGCCGGTCGGGTCATAGTTGGACTGGCGGTTTTCGGCTTCATAAATCGGCGTTGAAAATTCATACCGCAAACCGATATTGAGCGTCAGTTTCGGATTGACTTTAAAATCATCCTGTAGATAAGCGTAATGCAATCGCTGGCGCAAATTCACCACCAATAAATCTGCCAGTTCATATTGCGACCGTGCGCCAAACATAAAATCGGCGAGATTATAAAGGTTATTCGCTAAAGCTCCGCTTGGACGGCTGAACTGTCCACTGTAGGTATCAAGTCCCATGAGCGGATTGGTGTCTTGCACATCGGTGTTGACGCGCAGATATTCATAACCGGTTTTTAAACTGTGACGCCCCCAAGTCCACGAGTAATTCAGGCGCGGATTGACATGCGAGGGGTTCTGAAATTGCGGATTGGTAGACTGGCGACCGAGCTGGGAAAATCCTGTAATCGTTTGAGTCGTTAGTCCGCCGGTGATGGTCGGGTCATCGGGCAACCCGGTGATGCCGTAGAGTTGCAGCATACTGGGTCCGCCCGTAAGCGGCGGCTTTTTACCGGCTTCGGTACGCATAATTCCCAGTCGTATATCGAGCACCGACGCATTGGCAAGGATGTAGGTCGCGCCTGCCGCGAGTTGTTGATTGAGCACGCCAACCAATCCATTTTGATTGCTGCCCGATGGTCCGGGAATGTTTGGTCCCTCAAAGTTATTGACTTTGCGGTGACTGATGCGGATGAAGGCATTCAGGTGCTGACTGAAGGTGTGGTCTAACCGGATATTGAATTTGTCGTTGTATGCCCGATTGGGAACCAGATTTTGAAAGTTCGGCGTCCCTGCAACGTTTGGCGCAGGCAGTTCACTGAGAACTTTACGGGCGAAAGCGGTCATGGGAATCGCATTGCCCGCTTGATGGATGGTGCCGGTAAATGGATTGCGCACATCGACCGATAAAATCCCATTGCGTTGCGCAAGCGAGGGAAGCGTCGAAAACACCAGGTTTTTGGAAATCTGCCGAAAGCCTTCATAGTCCAGGAAAAAGAATGTCCGGTCTTTTAAAATCGGCCCTCCTAAGGTGAATCCGAATTGATTACGAATAAGCGGCGGTTTGTTGCCGCCAGCGGGTTTGAAAAACCCTACGGCATTCAACGCCGTGTTGCGGTGATATTCCCAGACATTGCCATGAAATTGATTGGTGCCGCTGCGATACGAAGCATTGATTACCGCGCCCCCGCTACGACCAAACTCGGCGCTATAGGTATTGGTCTGCACCTTGAATTCCTGCACGGCATCGGGCGATACCTGTACGACCTGTGCCGAAAATCCCTGATTACTGGTGCCGTAGGCGTTGTTGTCGACGCCATCAAGTAGAAAGTTATTGACCGTATTGCGAAGCCCGTTGACATTGAATGCGGCTTCGCGTCCGGCAGTGGTGATACCGTTTTGCGAAGACTCGCGCACCCCCGGCGTTAGCAGCGCGAGATTCGCATAGGAACGACCGTTGAGCGGCAGGTTGACAATCTGTTCACGCTGCACCACCTGACCGCGCACACTGGAATCGGTTTCCAACAGGGCAACCCCGGCAGTGACAATCACGCTTTCCGATAAGGTGCCCGGTTGCATTGCGAGGTCAACGCGCTGGCGGGCATTTACGGTCACATTGACGCGCTCGGCAACGGCGGTTGAAAAACCCTCCTTTTCAGCGGTCACCCGATAATTGCCAATCCTCACATTGGTAAATTGAAAATCGCCGTTTTCATCGGTCTGTGCGGTGGTGATAATGCCGGTATCGAGATTTTTTAATGAAACGGTCACCGCCGGGATAACCGCGCCGCTTGAATCTTTTACGGTGCCAAGCACGGTGGCGCTGTCAAATTGCGCGTGAGCAGGAATCAGCATGGCGAATACCAAACTGATTGCCATTAGGCTTCGCGCCAAAATAAATAGAACATGAGTTTTATGATTCACGACTTCTCCTCCAAGAAATTTTGTGCGTATTCAATCTTGCGATGGACAGAGATTGAATTGACGAGTTGAACAAAAAAATTGACTGCACCGGCAGTATAGAGAGGGCATATTAAATGCGGCTGAATTTCGTGTAAGAAGTTGATTAAATCTGGTGTGAGAAATGGTCAGGTAAAACCCTACAAAACAGCGGAGGACTGATGACCGATAAAGCAGTGTTGAATGCAGGTTTAATTTAAAGATTGGTTAGCTCAGCCCACAATATCTTCGCAATAAAACCGAAGAAGTATCGGTTTACCTTGATTTCAGAGTTTGCTCACGTTAAATTCAACCCCGATTTGGTAAACTGACGCCTTGCTTTCAGTGAGGCAAAACTCATTACAGGAGAATAGCCATTTGAAAACCTTAAAAGAATATGCCCTTGCTGCCTGGACGAAAGCGCAAACCAAAGAACAGCGTGCCGAGTTCAAGAAACGAAAGCGCCAGGCGCAGAAAATCGAAAACGCGCTGAAAAAATTATTGCCGAAAGATTCGGTGTCCTATCAACTCGAACATAATCTCGAAGACCAGGATTTTACGGTTGTGGTCACTGCAACTGATGCAAGCGGCTCATTGAAATTCACCCATAACGCCGAAGGCGAATTGGCGCTTGTCGGCAAATGTCCGAATACCGATAAAGAAGTTCTCAGCCAGGCGATTGAAAGCGCCGCTGATTTAGGTCGATTGCTCGAACATTTTGAACCTCACAACCACAGCGATTGCGAATCCGTTTAATGGACTTGCGCCATCAATGAATTTTTAACCTGAAGGTGTTTCATCACCTTCCGATAGGTTTGCCGCCTGAAATGCAGGCGGTTTACAAGGCGCAAGCCAACATCCTCACGGCAGCCGCATATAATTTACGCGAGCCGTTTCATTTTTAATGTTTCCTCCCGGTAATCCTTAGCCACCTGTTTTACAAATAATTTACTTTCCGTTTACCTAAAGTTTATCTTGGTTTCACAGCACCGTAACATCCTTCTGATAGAGTCACTGCTTCACAAACCACGCTTGATTTACATCGCAATATAGCCGGTTTTTTAACGCTTTCGCATTCGGCGTCAGTTCAGCAAATCAGCGTGAATATTAAGGAGAACAAATGCTGCTGAAATCCAAAATGCCCCAGGTGGCTATCGGTATTTTATTAACCATTTCGTGCGTATTTCCCCATTATGGTTTTACCCAACAAACAAAAAGAGGAAAAATCAGCGGGTTTATTTTAAATCAGGCGAATAGCAGTCCGCTTATCAAAGCCACTATCGAAATTATTGGCAAAGGCATCACCGCGCAAACCGGTATCGAAGGCGATTACACACTGGAAGTTGAGCCGGGAACTTACGACTTGAAAATTTCGCGAGAAGGCTTTGTCGGCAGCACGCTGGAAGGGGTTGTGGTTACGGCTGGCGAGACCACTCCGATTGATGGGGTGTTGCAGGCGGTTGGCGCAGGCGAACAAATTACCGTCACGGCGGGAAACAGCAATGATGTTGCAGATATTATTCAGGAACGTAAATCCAATTCGATGGTTTCGGAAGTCATCTCGGCGCGCGAAATCAGCAAAGATACGTCATCGAATGCCGCAGGCGTTTTGCAACGGGTGACCGGGGTTTCGCTGGTCGAACGCTTTGTTTTTGTGCGCGGACTCGGCGAACGTTACAGCAATACTTCATTAAACGATGCCTTACTGCCAACTACTGAACCTGACCGTAAAGTCGTGCCAATGGATTTGATTCCTGCCAATCTTTTGCAGAATGTCAAAATCCTGAAGACCTTCACGCCAGACCAACCCGGCGAATTTTCCGGCGGGTTGGTGCGCCTTGAAACCATCGATTTTCCCAAAGCCGCGTCGCTTTCCATTAAGTTCACATCGGGTTTTAATACCCGAACCCATGACCGTGATTTTCTCTCTTATCCCGGCACCGGCGGCGCAAGAAATTTCTTTGGTTTTGGCAGAGGCGCGCGGTCGCTGCCTTCGACTATCCCTGCAAACGAGCGCGTATTCAGAGGCAATGATTTCATTCCGGGTGGGTTTACGCCCGAACAACTGGAAACCATCGGCGAATCGTTTAATAACATTTTTACACCGACCACGAGCGATGCCCGACCGACCTTTGGATGGAGCGCGTCGGGCGGCGCAACCTTTGGCAGGTTCGGTTTCGTCAGCGCCTTCAGTTTTAAAAACGAGCCGCAAACTTTGAGTGAAATTCGCAATTATTATGTGCTGGGCGAAGGCGGACGCATCGTTCCGAACGCCAACTATGATTACGATTCCAGCGAATTCGTGGCGCGATTGGGAATGACCGTGAACGCCAGCTATGAACTCACCAAGAACAACAAACTATTCTTTAAAAATTTTCTGACCAATCAGGCGACCGACGAAGCGCGCATCTTCGAGGGTTTCTATCTTGATCGCGGCTCGGTCATTCGCAATCAACGATTGCGTTATATCGAAGAGCGCATTTACACCGGGCAGGTTTCGGGCAATCATCTGGTCAACTGGCTCGGCGACAGCGTCTTTACCTGGCGCTATACCTATTCGCGCGCCACCCTCGATGAACCGGATTTACGCGAATCGCTTTATGAATTCAGCGAAACCCAAAACGATTTCATCTATTTCGCGCAAACTCAAAGTCTCTTCCACCTGTTCAACAAAATGCGCGAAAACGTCCGCGAACCGGCATTCGATCTGGCGAAATATTTCTTTTTCGGCAGCGCTTCGCTGAATACCAAACTGGGCGCGAGTTACATCAATCGTGATCGTTCATTCGATTCCCGGCGGTTTCGTTTTCTGCCGCGCGGCAATATTTTAACCACCCTCAATACCAGTCTTCCGCCTGAACAATTGCTTACGCCGGAAAATATCAAGGGAACGAATGGCTTTGAAATCCGCGAAGAAACCCGCACCACAGACCATTACGACGCCCTGCATAATATTTATGCGGGCTATCTGATGGCGGATTATACGTTGAAAAACTGGCGTTTTATCGGCGGCGCAAGAGTTGAAAAATCCGAACAGCGCGTCAACACCTTTGAACCTTATCGCCCGGAAGTGGTGCCGATTGCCGCTGACCTGGATAACACCGATGTCTTACCGAGCGCCGGGCTGGTTTATACCTTCCGTAACGGCACCATGAATCTGCGCGGCGGGTTCAGTCGCACGGTGGCGCGTCCGCAATTTCGCGAGTTGAGTCCATTTGAATTTACCGATGTGACCGGCGGACGTTCGGCAGTTGGCAACCCGGATGTTAAACGAACGCTGATTTCCAATTTCGACGGTCGTTATGAATGGTATTTCGGCGCGACCGAGTTGCTGGCAATCGGGGTTTTTCACAAACAGCTTGATGACCCGATAGAAGTGGTGGTCGAAGCGACGACCAGTTTGCGCACCTCGTTTCGCAATGCGGAAAAAGCCCGCAACACCGGCGTCGAAATCGAGTTGCGAAAAAATCTCGGCAACTGGTGGGAACGGTTGAAACATTTCTCGGTCAATACCAATTACACCTACGTCAAATCGCGCGTCGATATTGGCGCAGAAAATGTCGGCATTCTCACCAGCGCCAACCGTCCGCTCATCGGGCAGGCAAAAAATATTGTCAACTTCGTGCTTGACCATGAAATACCTAAGTGGGGAATTGAGAGCCGCGCGCTTTTCAACTACACCGGCGAACGCATCACTGAGGTTGGCGCATTCGGGTTGCCGGATACGATTCAAAAAGGCTACCCGAATTTTGATTTGAGTTTCACCAAAGGGTTCGGCGTCGAGCGCCGCTGGCGTGTGGAATTTCAGATTGAAAATCTTTTAGACCGACAACACAACTACCGCGTCGGTAGCGAACTCTTCCGCACCTACCGCAATGGTCGGTCATTCGAGTTTGGCATCGCTTACAAAATCTTTTGACTGAGTTTTCAAGAGACTTGAACAAGGGAATGCGGATTTGCGATTCCGGCGACCTGCCTGCAAGGACAGGAGAACTTTTAAATATAAATTTAAGGAGAATAGACATGATTAGACCATCACTAGGCAAAGCCATGCTTCTGGCAGCAGCTTTCGTCACCGTGCTCGGTTTGAGTTCGACTTCCAGAGCCGCTACGGTGGTTCTCGAAGGTGAAATCAGCGGCAAATTAAAGTTAAAAGCCAAGAACACCTACATTCTGGTTGGCGGTGTGTTCATCAACAACAAACTGGTTGTTAAACCCGGAACGACCATTCTCGGTACAGAAGGTTCTTTCCTGGTCATCCGGCAAGGCGCACAAATTATCGCCGAAGGAACTGCTGATGCTCCCATCGTGTTTAGCAGCGTCAACAAAGAAGGGCAGCGGGCACGTGGTGATTGGGGCGGATTGATTATCAGCGGACGCGCGCCGATTAATGTGCCCGGAGGCACCGCACAAGGCGAAGGCGGCACCGGCGCTTACGGCGGCAACGACCCGGCAGATAACTCCGGCATCATGAAATATGTGCGCATCGAATATGGCGGCTTTGCTATCAGCCCTGACAACGAATTGAATTGTCTTGCCTTTCAAGGTGTGGGCAACGCCGGAGAGTTCGATTTCATTCAATCGGCTTGGGGCGGCGATGATGCTTTCGAGTGGTTTGGCGGCACCGCCAACGCTAAACATCTGGTTGCCACCGGCGCGGATGATGACAATTTTGACTGGACATTCGGTTGGACTGGCAAAGTGCAATTCGGTGTCGTGCAGCAACGTTCCGATACCGGCGATACCGGCATCGAAGCGGACAACAACGAAAATGGTTTTGATTTTCTGCCGCGCGCCGCGCCCAAGTTTGCCAATATCACCCTGGTGGGTTCGCCCGCAACCGGACCCGGCAGCCGTCACGGGATGGTGATTCGCAGAGGAACGGCTGGCGATTTGCGGAACTTCATCGTCACCGGATTTAAAAACGTCGGTCTCGAAGTTCGTGATGCCGCAACTTTCACCCAGTTAAATAATGGCGCATTGTCGTTCAATGGTTTCATTTTCAATTTCAACGGCAACGCGCTGGCTACACCGGCAAACTTCGCGGGACAAACCGCCGATATGTTGAACGCTATGGCGCAGGATCACAAGATTGTTCAACTTGACCCGCAATTGCGTGACCCGTTCAACCTCACGGCACCGGATTTCAGACCCCTGCCAACCTCGCCTGCGCTCAATGCGGCAAACGTGGCTGCCGGTTTTGCCAACGACCCGTTCTTTACGACGGCGAATTATGTAGGCGCTTTTGATGCCACCACAGATTGGACAGCAGGATGGACAAAATGGGTTTACACCCGCTAATCGCAACTCCCATTAACCGTAAGGCTGTCGCTCAACCGACAGCCTGCGGGTTTATCTTTTTATTTTGCCTGGCAATTCTGGTGACGGCTTGCAAGGCGAACCGGGAACCGATGAGCGCGCAGGACAATCTGGCAGTGACCACGAATGTCGAACGCGATAAACAAATTGAAAAAGCCCGCGAAGAGGCGCGCGCCGTTTTAGCGGCGAGAAAGCCTGAACCGGAAACCGTTCCTGCAACGAGTCAATCCGCTAGGCGAATCCTGGCAAACGCCGAGACCAGCCCGGAAGCGCTTTGCCGCAACTTGTTAAACGCGCTTGCCCGCCAAGACCTTGAAGCCCTCAAGGCGATGCGCATCACCAAAGATGAATTCTGTAATTATCTCTTCCCGGAATTGCCGTCGAGCAGGTTGCCCAATGTCACCTGTGATTTTGTCTGGCAACAGGCAACCCTGAAAAGCGATGGCGGTTTTTATAAAATGTATCCCCAACATCAGGGAAAAAAATATGCATTCGTTGCTTTGCGCTTTGCCAAAGGACAAGACACCTATTCAACCTATCGAATTCACAAAGCGTCACTGATAACAGTTCGCGATGAAACCGGAAAACAACAGGAACTGCGACTTTTTGGCTCACTTCTGGAGATGGATGGCAAGTACAAGCTTATCAGTTTCGTAATGGATTGACTGTGATGATCAAGCCCGACCCCATGATGCGGCGACAAATTTTACAGGTCTTGTTGAGCGGCTTACTGGTCGGCGGGTTAATGGTCAGCTTTTGTTGGGTGATTTTGTATTTGCCGGTTTAGCAGACATTCAGGCTTGATGAAAAGGTAGAGGAAAAGATTTATGGCATTGGACACGGCTCTTTCAGGCGAGTTGCTGACTTATAACCGGGTCATCAACAACGCTGAGCTTTACGATGACGGCTGTTTACGGATTGAACACGCGAGTTATTACATTGCCTATAAGGGCAAAGTAATTTCTTTGCCGCGTAAAGAATTTTTGATTGTCTCGCGTCTGGCGAAAAGCGCCGAGCGAACGGTCAAATCAGAAGAGCTATGGCATTACGCCTGGGGAAGCGGTGCCGTCTTTAATGCCCGAAGCCTGCGCGTTCACATTCATCGCTTGCGCAGAGAGCTTGCGCCTTACTGCGTAAAGATTGAAAGCATGATCAATGTCGGGTATCGCTTATCGCTCGAATCCAGAAATGGACACAACGTTTTGACGAGCCTGTTGACCTCGGCAGTTTGCTTATCCGCGATTGCCGGATTTTTCTGCTGACTTCAGATAGCCATTTAAAAAAAGGGCGCGCCGGAAATCATTTTGCAAGTCGCTCTAACGTTGATTCGGAATTGCTTTTTTAAAGTGAAGATTGTGGATTTGCCAATAGTAATTGGCGGTTTCGGAAGTGCAGGGGTAAGGTTCGCGCTCGCGGTATCATTGAGGAAATTTCATGTTCAAGTATAGCTATGGGTTGGAAAAACTCACCCAGGTCATGCGGATTTTAATTATGGATTTGCCGCTCAGTGAACGGCTGATCGATTCGCTCCCTTATTTTACCTTAATCAGTAATCCGCTCGGTGGCCCGCATATTCCCTTTGAGCTAGAGGAAGAATATGACCGTTTGCACGACCTGCTGCTGCACATTAAAAACCACCAACCAACCGATGACGAAATCCAGCACTGCGCCCAACGAATATTCGATTTATATTTGCAGGTCGAAACCGCTTGTACGCTCGACAAAAAAATAAAAGCAGAGTTGTAATGAAGAGGTTGGTGACGAGTTTTGCGGTCATCGCCGAAGCGCTTCATCCGTTGAAGCATCATTCATAACTGAGAGCTTTTACCGGGTCTTGATGCGCAGCCTGTAAGGCAGGATAAAGCGAGCCAAGAATGCCCGAAAGTGTGCCGCAAAGGAAGGCATAGAGATACCAAACGGTTTCAAACTCGATTCTCAGCGGAGTGAATTTTTGAATAAATACCTTGCCTGCGAATGACAAACCGAATCCGACGCCTATACCCAAAAGGCTGATTAACATTGCCTCTTTTTCAACTTCACTGACAATCCAGAATTTCGATGCGCCGAGGCTCTTTAATATGCCAATCAACTTCGTCCGCTCTTTAATGGTCGTGTACATGCCAAGCAGCATCACCAGCGAACTGATAAGCACTGCCAGACTCACCACGACATTTTTGAAAACCCGCAAAGCCGGTGTGCCCCGGGCAAATAAAGCCGGCAAATCTTTGGTTAGCACAAAACTGTAGTCAGGAAATCGCGCTCTGAGGCGCGCTGCCATCCGGTCTTGTTGATTCGGGTCTTGCACTTTAATCAAAATCATTGAACAAAGAAACGGGCGATTTAAATTAGCCTGCATGGTCGAAAGCGGAATCTTGAATCTTCCTAAAGATTCCGGTTCATAAATGCCGACGACTCGAAACGGTTTTCCGAACACCTGCATTTCATCGCTCACCTTCAGGTTGCGGAGTTTTTCTACGGTGCGATCAATCATTATTTCATTGCCGCGTTCGACCGGTTCGCCTTCGACCACCCGCATATCGGAAACTTTGGTGAAGGCTGCATAATTGATTCCTTCGATTAAATCGGTGTCTTGCAGATATTGTCCGACGGGAATCGCCTCGGCGATGCCCTCAAGCGTGCGGATTTCTTCAACCAATGCCAGCGGCAGCGAAAGCGTCGAAGTGGGTTCAAACCCCAATCCTAATTTGCTGTTTGCCGGGCGCATCATCAATTCAGCCGTCACTGCCGAATTGCGCTTGCCTTGCGAATTGACGAATCCGTTGATTAATCCGGCAGTCAACACCATCAAGGTAATGCCGAGCGCGACTCCGGCAGCGGTTAGCGCGGTGCGCATTTTTCGATGACATAAATTAGCCAGAACCAGAGAGTTGTTCATTAGGTAAACGGTTGAGTCGAAGATACCGCAGGCTTTTTAATTCTCTCCAGCCACCAGCGCGCTGTTTTTACCGGCACATAGAAGAGAAAACTGAGAAGCATTCGCGGCAGTTGTCGTAAATCGTTGCTCAAAGGCTGTTGATGTTTCCCGACAAGCAACACGCCGCGCCGCATCACAAAAATATTGAATGCCGCAGAAATCGCTGAAAAGGTGATGGAAGTCAAAATGCTGAGCTTCAGTCTGGGAGTGGCGGCAGCCGTGTGAATCAGCAACTCAAGCAAATGGTTGATGGTTGGCAATAACCCCATGACGGTCAAGGTGGCTGCCCATTCCGGTTTGGCTTTGCGAAACGCCTGAACGATTGCGCCATAGAATCCGGCGGTAATCGGAATGAACGAGGCTTCCACCAGCATCGCGGTACTTGCCAGAGCAAACCCGGCTGATAAATTCGTAATGAAAAAAATTGAGCCACGCAAGATGCAACTCAACAGCGCCGATTTCCAATTCCAACGACGAATTAAAAAATATAAAGGGTGGCGAATCACCCGCGAAAGCACTGTGCCGACACCTGACGAAGCAAACGGAGGTGGCAATTCCTGCTCTGGGGTCATGGTTTAGATTTACCTGTTCAATATCGCAAGGATTCAGCACGCAAAAGAAATTTCGTCAAAGACTGAGTCGCACCATCTCAATTGCGTGCTGAATTGAAATGCGCAGCAACCATTTGCTTCTGCGCTTTTGTGTAACCTCGATGTTGTAAGCACAAGTCATAGGCGTCGTAAACGGTTTCAAAAACTTTATTCCACGATGCGCAACAGGCGAATTGTCTGGCGGCGGCGCTCATCTGTTCGCGCAAATGTGGCGCGGATAGCAGGTGAAGCAAAAAGTTTTTAAACGCCTGTTCTTCACGAGCGATGAAGCCGTTGGTATTTTGATTGACCAGAAATTTGGGTCCTCCTTCCGCAGTGACAATCACCGGCACGCCCGATGCCTGAGCTTCCAGAATCACGTTGCCAAAGGTATCGGTTTTTGAAGGAAAAACGAAGACATCCATATTGGCATAAGCTCTCGATAGCGATTTGCCGTGCAAAATGCCGGTAAACTCGGCAAAGCGTAAATGGTTTTCAAGCCAGGTGCGTTCGCTGCCATCCCCGACAATCACAAAACGAAAATCCCGCTTTCCCGCGTCCAGCAAAGTTTGTTCTAACTCGGCTAAAAAGCGCACATTCTTTTCCGCAGAAAGCCTGCCGACATACCCGATGCGCGTTAATCCATCAGTGATCGTGCGGTGGCGGGGATTGAAAATCTCTGTGTTGACGCCGCGCCGCATTAAATAAGTTGGTCTATCAACCTCTTGTCTGAGCAGGTCAACCAACTCTTCGTTTGGCGCAAACAACAAGCGCCCCAGTCGATAAAATTTGAGAATCGCCTTTAACGAGTTCGCTTCTCCCCAACCGGATAAAGCTTGGCGTCGCCTGATGGGTAAAAACCGGAATAACTTGTCCAACCGTTTACCGGCGTATTCATGGAGATTGGTATGCCAGGAAATCGCTAAGGGAATCCGCAGCAGAAAAGCGATTCGCGCGCCGAGTTGACAGATGTCGCTTGGTCCAGTGATATGAATCAAATCGGCTTGGAAATCGCCGGTGATTTGCCGCGCCAGTTGCAGATGTCGCCACATCAGAAAATCGAATCGCATATCATGTTCGAGACCAAATCCCAGGCGGCTTCTGTTTAAATTCAACGCCGTGATCGAACCCGACCGCTCAACGTCCGTTGAAGTCGCGGCGCGAACACAAAGAAAGGGTAGCTTTTCCTGCCGCGCAAAATCCTCGAATCGGCGACTGGTATGGGCTACGCCGTTGGTTTCGTGATAAGAGTCGGTAAAAAACGCCACACGCGGGTAAGTTCTCAAAATGCCACCTCCTCGCTGCGATTCATCACCAGACGCATTGCCGGTCGCAGGCGTCGGCTGCCCAGAATTCGCATCATCCATAAAGGCAGTTTCACCCAAGCCGGTTCGCCATCTTTCCAGTAATAAGAAAGCGGGCGGTCGCCGCTGTCGCCTTTAATGAAAACCCGCTCCGTCCAATGGCGACGCCCAAGCGGGTGATCGGCGTAATAACGCACAACATCGCTTGCGGCTTCGAGCATTCTCAAATACACATTCTCCTGGTGATGAGCGGTCAGCAAAATTTCACTGTGTTTATCGCGGCGGATTTCATCAACAAATTCATCGAAGTTCAAAGCGTTCGTCAGATTGAGCGTGGTATTGGCGGCACAGCCGTGACGGTCGCCACCGGAAATCACCGGATACCCCCACTGCTCTGCCAGTTTGATGGTTTGCGAGTTTTCCAGTGACGGGCGAAATCCATTAATCTCTAAAGCGTGAATCTGTCGTCCATGTTCGATCAGAAAAGCTTTCATCAAAATGTTGTGGCGCTCTTGCCCGATACATTCGATGTCCCAAAACGGATGATTGAAAACCATGAGCACGGTTGGCAAATCATTGAGCATGGCAAGCAGTTCGCCGAGTCGTTCAGCAAGCGGATTTGCCGTATAATCGGCAAGCGCATTCATGATTTGAGTGGCAAACTCAGGCGGCAAGTTATGAACCCCAAGATGCACATAAGCCTCACCGAAAGGAACCGTCCATTCGAGTGAAACCGGGATGGTTTTGTATTCCTCAAGGGCGTGCAGGCGGGTTGCCGATTCGATGGTATCGTGATCGGTAATTGAAATGAGCGCCCGCGCATCCAGCAGATTTTCGATTTGCTCTTTTTCCAGTTCATAAACCTTTCGCGCTGCCAGAGGCGGCGTCCAATAGGCATCCGCAAAATTCATCGCTTTTCCATTCAGTTGCCGGTAACGCGCGCAAGCAACGCGATAATGGCTTGCGATTAGCGGAATGCGTTCAGCGTAATAGGGAATAAAATCTAAAACTTCTTTTGAATGCTGGGTGTGACAATGAAGCGAAACGCCTGTGCGAAAGCCATTGACCACACCTTTTTCAAGCACACGAATTCTGGAAGGTTTGCTCACCGTTTATCCTCCGCAAAAGTTGATTTAGATTCCTGCGTGATTGCCTGTCGTAAGCCTGAGCATAAACGATGGGTGTTAAATTCAGATGACGGCTTCCTAAATATAAAGAAAAGGTTTGGTGAGCAAAGTGTAACAAAGAGGCATTTCCTGACGGTAGATTGGATTTCTGGTCACCGGTCTTAATTTCTCAGCAGCTAACGCCTGTCATCAACTCATCAATGCGAAATACGCTGCCTTGAATTTTACATGAAGTTAAGACTTTGTTTCTTTCAACGTCACATCGAGTTGATAAAGTCCCGAAACTAATTTTGCACTCGTGTCCGGTAAATCTGCCGGGGTGTCTGACGGCTGATCAACGGCATCAATAAATTTCAATCTTGTAAGGAGATCATTCGTGAAAATTCTACTTGCTCCCAAAGCCCATTTGATTGCACTGCTGATTTTTGCTCTGATTTTATCGTGTTCATTTACCTCCGCTTCGCGACCACGGGATATTTCGATTCAACCCATCGGGTCATATGCCGCAGGCGTATTCAATGCGGGAGGCGCTGAAATCGTCGAACACGACCCACAGACGCAACGCCTGTTTATTGTGAATGGCGCAACTTCGACGATTGATGTCGTTGACATCCACGATCCGTCCTCGCCTTTTTTTGTCTCCTCAATCAACCTTTCGCCATACGGTCGTCAGGCAAACAGCGTCGCCATCCACAAAGGCAAGGTTGCAGTGGCGGTTGAAGCAATCGTCAAGACCGATCCGGGCAAAGTGGTTTTCTTTGATACCAACGGCAATTTTCAGAATGCCGTAAGCGTTGGCGCGCTCCCGGATATGTTGACCTTCACACCGGACGGCAAGAAAGTTTTAGTTGCCAACGAAGGCGAGCCAAATAGTTATAATGTTGCAGGAAGCCTAGACCCGGAAGGCTCCGTGAGTATTATTGACATCAAGCGAGGAATTGGCAGCGTCACGCAAAGCGATGTCGTTACGGCAGGCTTTGGGCAATTTGCGCTTGCCAATCTCGATTCCAGTATCCGCATCTTTGGACCGAATGCCAGCGTCGCTCAGGATTTGGAACCGGAATACATCGCCGTTTCGCATGATTCAAAAACCGCCTGGGTGACGCTTCAAGAGGGCAACGCCATCGGCGTACTCGATATTGAACAGGGCGAATTTTCATCGCTTATCGGGCTTGGATTCAAAGACCACGCAGTTATCGGCAACGCTTTGGATGCCAGTGACCGCGATGGCGCGAGCAATAGCGGGCGCATCAACATTGCCAATTGGCCGGTCTTGGGAATGTATCAACCAGATGCCATCGCGACTTTCAGGTATCGCGGGCAGACCTATTTGATTACCGCCGATGAAGGCGATAGCCGCGATTATCCGGGCTTCAATGAAGAAAGAAGAGTTTCTACCTTGACGCTTGACCCGACGGCTTTTCCAGATGCGGCAACCCTCAAAGGCAATGCGCAACTTGGACGCTTGACCGTCACCGCCGCAAACGGCGATACGGACGGCGATGGCGATTACGATAAATTGTATGTCTTCGGTGGTCGCTCATTTTCAATCAGAAAAACCTCCGGCGAGTTGGTGTTCAATAGCGGCGACCAGTTTGAACAGATTACCGCTCAATCTAACCCCGGCGGGTTTAATTCCAGCAATGACAGCAACAGTTCATTCGATACGCGCAGCGATAACAAAGGACCGGAACCGGAAGGCGTAACTTTAGGCGAACTGTACGGACGCGCCTATGCATTCATCGGGCTGGAGCGCATCGGCGGCATCATGGTTTATGACATAACCGACCCTTACGCGCCGCGCTTCGTACAATACGTCAATAACCGCGATTTCAC
The DNA here is from genome assembly GCA_040754075.1 of Acidobacteriota bacterium. Taxonomy (NCBI): domain Bacteria; kingdom Pseudomonadati; phylum Acidobacteriota; species Acidobacteriota bacterium. Next base: position 2,365 of record JBFMDH010000029.1, on the reverse strand, counting down.
GGGCAATCCTGCCGCCGGCACCGCGAAAGATTTAGCGCCGGAAGGTTTGATTTTCGTTCCGGCAAGCGATAGCCCGACAAATAAACCGTTGCTGGTCACTGCCAATGAAGTGAGCGGCACGACCACCATCTATGAAATCTCGCGAACCAAATAACCATTGATAAATTACTCGCATCCGGGCAAGCACTCCGGACATTGTGATTGTCCTGATGTGTTTGCCCGTGTTGAAAACCGGCATACGAAAAGCCCTGATGACGAGCGGCGCGAAGGTCAGCATCAGCGCAAAGATGCGGGCAAGAAGCGATGCGGACATTAAAGTAGGCGACACGCTTTGTATCAAACAGGCAGTTTATCTATCAGATGTTGAGCGGCGATTTCGATGTGTTTGTATGAATCAGCGTGAACAATTCGCTATCGGCATACAAACCATTTCAGTTATCTGGGGGCGCGCATCGCGGGTTCTGTGAACGGCAGTTACATCGTCAACAAAGCGGCGCGGTCTTTCACACTTATGACTCGAACAACGGCGCATCTCAGGTTCCGAATGCTGAGAGCGATTGGAGAGAGGCTGGCACCCAAGTCACGAGCGCGGCTGATGTTGAAGTGGGCTTAGGTTGTTATAAAACCGTCGGTGCATCTGCCATTATTACAACGGCTTTTATGTGCGGGATTGGGTTACTTCATAACTGCAATATCATTGCGAGTTTTAGCAGTGATATATATCCATATCCCAAGAAAATTATTATAAAATAACGAACTTCTTCTTTTTATATGATAAGTAAAGACCAGATTATATTTTCTTGCTAAATTAATACTACTTTAATAATCTTCTCCAGCCACTCTAAATCGAAGCTTATGAGATAGGTGCAGATGACTCCTGACGGATTGTTCAAAAAAAGTCCAAAAAACCGGGGTTACATCGGTATCTAACGTCATCTGGTCAGTGTACCAATCTCTTGCGGTCTGATTTAGTTTCATTATCAATAATCAATAGAAGACTTTTGCTTTGGTTTTTTACTTTCCACCTACAAACTTAAAAGGAGTAGTTCATGGATGAATTTTTAATAGATTATATTAAATCAGGTAAGGCTTGGCTATTCATAGGGTCTGGCCCTTCTATTGAAATGGGGTATCCTTCTTGGTCAGAACTTGCCTCCATTGCTATCGACACGGTTAAAATTGAATCAGTAGGAACAAATCATAAGAAAATTGAAGTCCACTTCAAAAAAAATGAATACCCAAAAGTTTTTGAAGAAGCTAAGAAAATCCTTGGAGGTCATCGACTTCTTCAAATTCTTTCAGATAATTTAAAATCAACTTCCTCAAGTGAGATTTATAAATTAATTTCTGAATGGCCTATTGCAGTCTATTTAACTACAAATTACGACGATGAAATTCAACGTCATTTAACCCATATTAATGAAGTCTATATATCCCATTCTAATTCTGAAGACCATATGAAATACCTTTTACCAGATACAAGAGGGATTATTGTTAAACTTCATGGAGATTTAAGATCGGAAAAAGGCTTAATTCTTACAGAATCTCAATATCAAGAGATTTTGCTTAGTCGTGATTGGGAATATTGGCGACAGAAAATGACTCATGTTTTTCATGATAATCGAATAATAATAATCGGACATTCATTAACTGATAATAATATTAAGCATGTTCTTGAAGTTGCTAAAGTGGGCGCAGGAGTAATTCAGCCTATTTGTTGGATTGCTCCCGACCCGACAAATGACCAAATACGTGAATTTCTCGAAAAATATAGAATTAGAGTTATTCCATACGATAATAGAGAAGGCGATCATAAAAATCTCATAAAAGTCATTCGACAAACAAGCTATTTTATTCCACAAAGAGAGTCCATTAGTATTAGTGAACAGATTGCAAAAGTTTCCCAATCTCCTTTGGGCAAGGATGCTGCGGCACCAGGTTTTTTTGTTTTTAATAATTTGGCTAAACAAGATGATTTTGAGGACAAACGCGTAAACATAGTCATTGCTGCCATGCAGGCGGCAGTTAATCAATTGACTGCCCAAGGAACATTCACATTGAAGGATGCCTTCGAGATATCTGGATGGCCATCAGATATGATTATTCCAATTGATTTTTTTAATGAGGTAATGGCTCGTGTTATTGATGAAGAGCTTTTTGAGCCTGTTGGTGATAGATTCAAAGTAGGTAGTAACGCAGAGAAAAATGCGTTAGATAATAAACTCCGTTTCGAGTTATTCAATGGTTCGGACAAAACTAAGCGGCAATAACCGCATAATTTCGTAACGAATCGTATTCAGGATGATTTTTTATCAAACTTGGCTCCAGAGCTAACTTTGAAATAATCATCTCCAGAAACTGTTCA